>DEPP01000011.1:0-4618 GCA_002358835.1 Bacteroidales bacterium UBA3389 | reverse complement strand
TTCTTTGTTTTATTTTTCTCTTTTCAAAAATCGAAACACCGAACGCAAAAAAACAAGTTCGATTTTTTAAGATTGTTTTAATCGATGTTTCATAACTCATCAATCCAAGTTCAAAGAAATTCACTATCTTTGCATCTACAAAACCGTAATTCTGTATTCAACCGATTCGCCATAGAGTTTGTATAAGATCTCTCAGGAATTACAAGTTATTGAAAAAAGAGCGATGCGAAGGAGGTTTTGCAACATTGAAGCTATTTTACGAAACAATTGATTTTTTTTTGAGAAAAACTAAGACTACTGAAACTTCGGTAAAGAGAATCGCAAAACAAAGTAAGTAATTCTCTCCGGTAGTTTTTTTGCAACAATAATATATAAAACATCTAATAGAAATTAAGAGTCTGTTTATAACAGTTGAAGAAGATTTTGCAGAATGAAAGAGTTGAAGAACAGGTTTTCGTCTTCGCAAAGCGTGGATAACTTTGCCAAGAATCTTGCTTTACCGAATAGGAAATATGCCTTGAGTGGTTTGAGAGCATCTTCCCTTGCTTTGTTTTCTGCTTGCTGTGTAGAGAAATCGGGAATTGACACACATCTTTTTTTGTTTGCAGACAAGCAAAGAGCAATCTACTTTTACAACGACTTAGAATTGTTTTTTGCTCAAAGAGATTGCAAGCAAGAGGATAAAGATGTGATTTTCTATCCTGCCTCCTACACACATCAAAACGATGCTGCAAAGATTGAGAATGCCAATGTGGTATTGAGGAATATGGCTTTGCAGAAACTGATGACACAAAAGGCGAGAGTGATTGTTTCATATCCGCAAGCCTTAGCAGAGAAAGTGATTTCTTCTTCGGTGCTGCATTCCAAGACAATCAAAATAGAATGTGGCAAAGAATTGGATTTGGATTGCTTTATCGAACAATTGGACGATTTAGGCTTCGAGAGAGTATCACAAGTCTGCGATGCTGGTCAGTTCTCTCTTCGTGGCGGCATAGTCGATGTTTATTCCTTTTCTTCGCAACACCCTTTCCGTATAGAATTTTTTGGAGACAGCATCGACAGCATCAGAACTTTCGATATTGTTTCGCAGTTATCTTTGGAGCAAAAGCAGACGGTTGAAATTCTTGCGGTCAATCACTCGACCGAGGTTTGTTCCAAAGAGGTTTTTCTCGGAGATTACCTGCCTAAAAACTCGGTTGTATGGGTTGAGGAAAAGAAACGCTCCCTTGCAAACTTCGAACAATTGGAGGACTTCAACAAAGAGGGCAAAGAAATCTTCACTCCAAGAAAAGAATTGGAACAATGGCTTTCACAAAACAAATGTGTGGATATTTTGGTTAGCAAGCCAGAGAACGAAAACCTCTACGACTTTGCTTTGAACGAAGATTGCGAAGCACAAATGCCATTCAACTCCGATTTCAAACTGCTTGTAAATGAACTTGAAAAATGGTTTGAGCGTTCTTATCGTTGTTTTTTCAGCGTAGGAGACGAGAAGCAGAAGGACAGAGTCAAGAGAGTGATTGAGGAATTCACTCCCAAAGGACATGTTTTGAAGGTCGATTTTATCGATGCGGCTTTTCATGGAGGCTTTATCAATCACTCAAACAAGACATTACTCTTTACAGATCATCAACTCTTCAATCGCTATCATGCAAGTCGCTTAGATGATAATTCGTCTCAAAGAGAGCGTCTGACCATGGAAGATTTGACCACACTCAAACCGGGAGACTATGTAACGCATATTGACCACGGAGTTGGCAAGTTTGGAGGGCTTGAGAAGATTAACAACAATGGCAGAATACAAGAAGCAATCCGTTTGGTGTATAAAGACAATGACTTATTGTATGTTTCAATCCACGCACTGCATAAAGTAAGCCGTTATTGCGGAAAAGATGGCACAGAGCCGAAACTTCATCGCCTTGGCTCAAATGCTTGGTTGAAGTTGAAGAACAAAACAAAGAGCAAAGTAAAGGATATAGCCAAGGAATTGATTGCTTTATATGCCCAACGCAAGCTAAGCAAAGGTTTTGCTTTCTCTGCCGACAGTTATCTGCAAAATGAATTGGAGGCTTCGTTTCTTTATGAGGACACACCGGACCAATATAAGGCTACTCGCGATGTAAAACGCGATATGGAATCTCCTGCTCCTATGGACCGCTTGATTTGTGGTGATGTAGGCTTTGGAAAAACGGAAGTGGCAATACGGGCAGCCTTCAAGGCGGTTTGCGATGGCAAGCAGGTTGCGGTCTTGGTTCCTACCACCGTTTTGGCATTCCAACACTACAAATCCTTTTCAGACAGATTGGGCAACTTTGCCTGCACTGTCGATTACCTGAATAGATTTCGTTCCGCAAAAGAAATCAAATCCGTTCTTCAAGGCTTGGAGTCGGGCAAGACAGACATTATCATAGGCACACACAGAATCCTCAGCAAGGACGTAAAGTTTAAGGATTTGGGTCTGTTGATTATTGACGAGGAACACAAATTCGGTGTGAGCGTTAAGGAGAAACTGAAATCCATGAAGGTGAATCTCGATACCCTTACCTTGACTGCCACTCCTATTCCGAGAACTCTGCAATTTTCTTTAATGGGTGCAAGAGACCTTTCAGTCATCAACACTCCTCCTGCCAATCGTCAGCCTGTCAATACCGAGATTATATCTTTCAGTCAGGAGCGTCTGCGTGATATTATCATGTTTGAGCTTTCTCGGAACGGACAAGTGTATTTCGTTCACAACAAAGTGCAAGACATAGATGTGGTTGCAGAACTTATTCGCAAGCTTGTTCCTATGGCAAGAGTGGTTGTGGGACACGGACAGATGAAAGGCGAACAGTTAGAGGGGATTATGATGGACTTTATCGAAGGAGAATTTGATGTTTTGGTTGCAACCACAATAGTGGAAAACGGCTTGGATATTCCTAATGCAAACACCATCATAATAGACCAAGCTCAGAACTACGGATTGAGCGATTTACATCAGCTCAGAGGTCGAGTCGGAAGGAGCAACAAAAAGGCTTATTGCTATCTTATCGCACCTGATGAATGCCTCTTGAGCGAAGAATCCGCCAAACGCCTGAGAGCCATCGAGGAATTCTCGGCAATCGGCAGCGGATTTGCCATCGCAATGAGAGATTTGGACATTCGTGGAGCCGGAAACATACTTGGAGCAGAGCAAAGCGGCTTTATATCGGAAATAGGCTTCGATGCATATCATAAGATTTTGAACGAGGCCATACGAGAGTTGAAAAGCAACGACTTTAAGGAACTATTTGTCGAGGAAATCAAACAAGACGGCTATTATGTTGAGAGTTGCACAATAGAAACCGACTTGGAAATCTTCATACCCGACACCTACGTCAGCGACATTGTCGAAAGGCTGAAACTATACAAACGCTTGGATTCCATAGAAGAAGACTCCGAGGCGGAGAAACTGAAATTCGAATTAACCGATCGCTTTGGCAAGATACCGAAACAGACAGAGGAATTATTCGAGGTTGTGAAACTGAAACGCCTTGCAAAAAAACTCGCAATCGAAAAGCTGTTCATAAAGCGAGGAAAGATGATTGCCTATTTCATTACGGACAAAGAGAGCGAATTCTTCCAAGGAGAGGCATTCGGAAAGATTATCTATCATGTTCAATGCTATCCGCAACAGTGCTTATTGCAAGAAAGCACGGAACGACTCACGCTCACCGTTTCTCACATCAACGACATTCACTCGGCAGTCCTCACACTTCAAAACATGATTAAATAACATCATAAGAACCAAACTTTAAAACAAAAAAATAACTCTTTGAAATAATTTCTTAAATCAAAGAGTTATTTTATTTTTTCTTTGTTTTTTTTAATTTTTTCTTTGTTTTATTTTTAGAAATTAAAGAGTTTCCAGCTTACGTTAAGGTTAAACAATCCTATAGTTTGTTGTGGATTGTAGTTTGAGTAAGAAAGTTCGTAACTTGCTCCAAATCCTAAACGATAATTAGTGCAAGGCAAGAAATATTGATAAGACAACTCTGCTCCAATTTGGAAATGCCAAGATCTTTCTGTTGGTAAAAGATAAAATTCTTTATCAATATCAATCATCGGGTCTGCATATTCATAGCCATAATAATAGTCTTTATAAGTGTAAACTACACCAAAAATTGCACTTGCTTTTAATCTGTGAGCTTTTGATTTGTTTAGGAAATTGTAACCCAAGGTAACAGAAGTTGAAGTTGCTATATCGTGATTGAAATAATTAACTTTGTAAGGTTCCATAAAATGCATTACAAAAGGATCAAAAAGTCCTACTCCTTCGTCTGCGTATAAGACATTAAATCTCAATCTCGCAGAGAACTTATTATCATAATCCAACTCAAAAGTAGGTAACCAATTTAAGAAATGAAGTTTACAAGGAACTCTATTTGCGTCATCATACATGTCTATATAATAACCCGCATCGCCAAAAGGCAATAAATTCTCTTGAATGCTAAGTGTAAACTTCTTTTCTTTCTCTTGCGAAACCGCAACTCCGCACACAAATAGTGCGATTACTAATAATAATGTTCTTTTCATGATTTTTTATTTTTTTATATTGATTTTCAGGCTGCAAATGTAAAAAAAAAACGAATCAACCAAA
>DEPP01000017.1 GCA_002358835.1 Bacteroidales bacterium UBA3389 | reverse complement strand
ATGAACATTATAGTAATCAAAACAACAGCAGAAGGAGAAATCGATATTGCAGACTTAAAAGAAAAAGCAGAAGCAAACAAAGAAAATCTTTCTTGCTTAATGATTACTTACCCTTCAACTCATGGAGTATTTGAAGAAGGCATAATAGATATTATAAACATCATTCACGAAAACGGTGGATTGGTTTATATGGACGGTGCAAATATGAATGCACAAATAGGTTTGACTTCTCCAGGCTTTATGGGAGCAGACGTTTGCCACTTAAACCTACACAAATCATTTGCAATGCCTCACGGAGGTGGTGGCCCAGGAGTTGGACCAATTGGTTGTACAGCAGCTCTTGCTGATTACCTTCCAACTCACGGCACAATATCAACAGGTTCTACAAAAGGCTCACCAGTTGCTGCTTCACCATTCGGAAGTGCAGGATTATTACCTATCACTTACGGATACTTAAAAATGTGTGGTGGCGAAGGATTAGCACAAGCAACAAAATACGCTATCTTAAACGCAAACTACATGAGAACAAGAATAGCAACTGCTTACAATATCCTTTACACAGGAACAAATGGAATGTGTGCTCATGAATTTATCATGGATTGCAACCAATTCTCATTAAGTTCAGGCGTACAATGTGGCGACATAGCAAAACGTTTGATGGACTATGGCTTCCACGCACCAACAGTTGCATTCCCTGTTCACGGAACATTGATGATAGAACCAACAGAATCAGAACCATTGTCAGAAATGGACAGATTATGCGATGCATTGATTCAAATCCGTCAAGAAATTCGCGACATAGAAGAAGGAAAAGCAGACAAGCAAAACAACTTAATCATGAACGCTCCACACACAATGCAAGTTGTATGTGCAGATACATGGGACAGACCATACACTCGTCAAATGGCAGCCTTCCCTCTTGAACACGATGACAAATATTGGCCATGTGCATCAAGAGTTGATGACGCTTACGGCGACAGAAATCTTGTAGTAGCTTGGGCTGAATAAGAATCAGACTGAAAACACAATAACCAAAGGAGGATTTTTTAGTCCTCCTTTTTTTGTATTCTTTGTTTTAATTAAAAAATTGCTATATTTGCATACTGAATCTTAAAACAAAAACATTATGAAAAAGATTTTATTATTTGCTGTTTGTTGTGCTGGGATGCTTTCTGTGTCTGCACAAGGATTATTTCAAAAGCATACGCATTTACGCGAAGATGCAAAATGTCTAAACCTACGTCCTATCGAAAAAATGGCTAAGAATGGCAATTACAATTATCGAATGGACGGATATACCACCGATGACAATTACATCAATTGCCGTTTCCATTACGATTCTCAACGTCGTTTGGTAGCAACCTACGAAGAAGTACCTTCAGAATATGAATTGATAGACTCGATTCGTTATAATGACCTCGGTCAATTGGTACGTCTTGACGGCTATCAGCTGATTGACAGTCAATGGAAACATGTTTATTATATCGAATACACATACAATAATAGAGGACTTATCGTTACTCGTAGCAATTACAACGAAATGTACGGAGAATTTGAGTTGGGCGGTATCTACGAATACTTTTACAACGAACAAGATCAAATAACACGTTCTGAATTGTTGTTTATGAATTCACTTTATCAAGTTGTGGATTATGTTTATCAAGATGGCTTGTTGTTGAGTGAGACTTGGAGCTATTCAGATCCTTTTTCTTTTTCGGAAGTTTTTGAACCTGCAGAAAAAATACATTACACCTACACAGACAATCGTTTAACTACCGTTTATGACAGCATTTACGATGTTGTGGATGGTTGGATGTATTATGGCAAACAAACATACGTTTACGACCAAGCAGGAAACACAACTGAATATCACCATTACGATGCAAACGATAAAGAAATCGAACGTTCGGTATATGTTTTTGATCAACGCACGGCAGAAGAAACACTTATACCTTGGACTCCAGAAATTGTCCGTCCTAGAACATTCAACAACGTAAACATATATACTCGTGAGAAATATTGGACTCTTGATACCGAACTTGTCTTGCAATACGTCGGAGATTACATCTACACTTACGTCGATATAGATGCGGTAGGTCTTACCGATGTTGAGCAACTCCCATTGGCGATTGCTCCTAATCCTGCCGAGAATGTGATTACGCTGTCAGGCTTTGGCGAAGGTGTATATAAGATGGATATTCTCGATATGTCATCTCGCATTGTTATGAGTGCAAATGTCAACAACACTATGCAGATTAACCTTTCTCAATTGGAAAGCGGCTGCTATCTTGTTCGCATTTCGGGCAACGAAGGCGTATATACTTCAAAGCTGATTGTAAAATAACTTCATCGCAACATAAAACAAAAGGTGGGATTGTTTCCCACCTTTTTTGTTTTCTTTGAAAATATTTTCTGCAAATCAAGATTCCTTGTGTCGGATTCAAAATTCACTAACGAGAAATTAAGAAAAGATTTCTATTATATTAAGTTGCCAAATAATAAAATAAGAATAATATAGAACATACGACTATCAACCAATAACAACCTGCATTAGTATCTGTATCTTCTTTTTCATCATCTGTTTTACTTTTAGATTTTGTTTCTTGCTTTACAATAACTGTTTTGTCGATGACAAAAATAGTTGAATTGGTATCAAGTAACTCTTTTATCTTACTACATTTCAGACTATCAATAAAATGTACTTTGGGTTGTTTATCGTATGCTAAAATAGGAATATTTGTAAAACCAAGTTCGCTTCTCAGATAATCACAACAAGAATCAAACAATTTTTGGTATCCATCACCCTTTTTGAAGCAACATTTCTGCAAAACAAATCATCAAATATGCATTTCATCATTTTTATTCTTTAATTATAAGACCAAGGATTAGTTGAAAAAAGCCATATTCAATAAAGTAATAAGCAATTTTATTATTACCTTTGCAATATTATGTAAATCAAGTTCAGATATATGGGAATATTTGACTTTTTCAAAAAAAACAAAACAATAAAATCTCCGAATGATTCGGTAATAGTTGATAAAAATATATTAGATTTATATTCAGATATATTATCTTTCAATCAACAAATAGACAAATTATTGAAAGATGATTGTTTTGTTGCACGTAGTGATTATAAAAGCCTCATTGATAAATGCAAAGATTCATACGAATCTCTCCTATTGATTTACAAGAATAACATAATCAGAGATTTGTCAAAAAAATACAAATTAGACATCAAAGAAATAAGTCGATTTACTACTTTATATAAAGAAATCCAAAATTTAGAAAAAGAATCCCCTACAATAAAAGCCCACAATGAATCATTTATTAAAAGACATTTAGAATCGGAAAAAGTATATCTTGACAATATTCTTAAAGATTGTGATACATCTATTTTACTTGATGAAGAGCAACGCAGAGTTATTCTTTCGGATGAGGATCACACGTTGGTTATTGCCGGAGCCGGAGCCGGTAAAACGACGACTATAGCAGCCAAAGTAAAATATTTGGTTGAGAAAAAAAAGATAAAACCATCCCAAATCTTAGTAATATCTTTCACAAACAAAGCTGTTGATGAATTAAAAGTACGAATAAACCAAAATTTACGAATACCTGTTGTTGTAAGTACTTTTCATTCTGTCGGTTATTCAATATTACGACAAAGCGAAATCTTACAAAAAAAAGTTGTAGATGGAGGTTTTATTTACAACGTGTTGAATGACTATCTCAAAAACAAAATTCTACATGACCAGACATTAGTTGATAAATTAATTCTCTTCTTTGCTTCGTACATTTCAGCACCATACGAAGACAAAAACATAAACGAATACTTCAAATTCTTAGCTAATAGCGATTTCTCAACAATAAAAAGTAATCTTAACCAATATACACAAGAGATAACCAACAGAAAAACTCAGAAAAAAGAAACAATAAAGAACGAAATATTACGCTCTGAAGAAGAAGTTTCGATTGCCAACTTTTTATATATGAATCAAATAGACTATGAGTATGAGCCTATTTATCAATATAGGATTCTAGATTCAAGAAAGCCTTACACACCTGATTTTATTATAAAACAAGGTAACAAAATTACTTATATCGAACATTTCGGTATAACAGAAGATGGTCTCAATAACAGATATACAAAACAGGAATTAGAAAAGTATAAAGCAATCGTTAATAATAAAATCAAATTACATAGAAAACACGGAACAGATTTAATATACACATTCTCAAAGTATAAAGATAATCGTTCTATCCTTTCACACTTGGAAGAAGAATTACTAAAAAGAGGATATGTGTTAAATAAACGAGATTCTATAGAGGTATATAAACAACTCGTTGACAAGCAAGAAAGTAAATATATTGCAAAATTAACTTTTTTTATTTGTACTTTCATCAGTAATTTCAAAACACAAGGTTTTCAATATCAAAAATTCAACGAATTAAAACAAAGCATAAACAATCCAAGAACACAATTATTTTTAGAAATATGCGAAGTCTGTTATCTTGAATATCAAAAGAAATTGAAAGAATTTAACTATATTGATTTTCAAGATATGATAAATAATTCCGCACAAATAATCAAAAATAAAAAATTAGCAAAAGAGAAAATAGATTTCAAATATATAATCGTAGACGAATATCAGGATATTTCAAGACAAAGATATAATCTGATAAAAGAGCTATCGCAATTATGCAATGCAAAAATAATGGCTGTAGGAGACGATTGGCAATCAATTTATGCTTTCAGTGGCTCTGTTCTTCCTTTATTTACACAATTTTGTAACATAGTTGGTTATGGCAGTGAGTTGAAAATAACTCGTACTTATCGTAATGCTCAAGAAATAATAAACATTGCGGGTAATTTTATTCAGAAAAATTCCAACCAAATAAAGAAAGCCTTAATCTCTCCCAAAAGAATAGAAAATCCAGTATTCATTAAAAGCTACGATGATAGCTATTCTTCAAACAATAGTAGAAAAAAAGGTGGCGTTTTTGAAAATATAGGAGTGGCGATAAATGAAGCGATTGCACAAATCATAACATACAATAATGCAGAAAAGAAATCAAAAATTCCTTCTATACTTTTGATAGGGAGATATGGCTTTGACGCACGAAATATGTGCAAATCAAACCAATTTAGCTATGATGAGAAAACCGGCAACGTGTTTTCAAGCAAATTTGGAGCAAAAGTAAAACTAAATTTCATGACAGCACACAGTTCAAAAGGGCTAAGTGCAGACAATGTCATAATAATAAATGCAAAAGACAGCGTTTACGGATTTCCATCGAAAGTTGAAGACGATCCAATTTTGAAACTTGTTGTTTCTTACGACAATTCTTACAATTATGCAGAAGAAAGAAGATTGTTCTATGTAGCATTGACACGAACAAAAAACAGAGTATTCATAATAACTCCAAAAAACAAACCATCGGAATTTATAAAAGAATTACTAAATGAACCACAAAATTATCCAAATGTTACACTCAATGGCGAATTATCGCTAAACACAAGCGAAAATTTTGAAGTTAAAAACAAATGTCCTAAATGTGGATATCCAATGCAACTAAAATGGAATAAAAACTTTGGATTGAAATTATGGATCTGCACAAACGACCAAGAAATTTGCGGATTTATGACAAATGACAAGAGAGAAAACGAATTGTCTATCCATAAATGCGATTGGTGTAACGATGGATATTTGATAGTAAAACAAGTTGGCAACGACTTCTTTTTAGGTTGTACCAACTTCAAAAACGACCATACAGGTTGCAATCGTTCATTAAATAAAACTCAATATAAATTTTGGTATAATAATACATTTGGGGAAAACGATGAATCTATGAATAAGACAGCATACATCAAGGAAGATGAAAAGAAAACTTCGTCCCCAAAAATTATAAATCCATCTCCACATTACAAAACAATAAGAAAGCCACAAGAAATAAACGAAATAAAATATAAAGACATATATTGGAATAATCAAATAGTAAAAATAGCCGTTGATTCTTTTGATAATTTACTGACAGACTTATCTCTCTTTGATAAATTATATAAATATAAAGCTGAGAACAAAGGGAACGATGCCCCTACTCTGACAAATCAAATTCTTGTGCAGTTGGCAACCAATAGACCGACAACATACGAAGAAATAATGGACATTTACGGCTTTGGAGAGAAGTATTGGCTATCTTATGGACAAGAAATATTAAAAATAATAACACAACATTTATCATTAATTCAGAATTAAGAATATTCTTTCCAAAAAACGATTTTCTGAAATTAGGAAGTGTTTTTCCGAATCGGTAGGATGATTTTTATGTATCTCAAATCGAATACGGGGATTCTTTTTGTCGAATAATTCGGGGTGGTTGTTGGGGATACTTTTTTAGATGTGCGTTTTTCGGTTGTGATACCCCTGCGTTTCAAATTAAATCCGTAATTTTGTGCTCCTTTATTCATAGATTCCGATTATGGAAAAGTGAGTGCATGTATACAAATTAAAGCATATATATAATGAAAAAGAAACATCTTATGCTATTGCTGTTTATGGCAATGGCTTTTACCTCGTGCAGAACTGCATATCAACCAATCTCTATCGAAGAACCGCCGCGTCCAAAGGGTCAGACGCATGTTGTCGGCTTAGTCGCTCCAAAGATAGATACGGTTCGGATTGGTATAATCGGCTTGGGAATGCGTGGAATCAGTGCTGTGGAACGCTTTATTCATATTCCCGGTGTGGAAATCAAAGCCCTTTGCGATATTCGTGGCGAATTGTGCCAAAGAGCCGAAGAAACTCTTCTCAATGCCGGCAAAGAAAAACCTACAAGCTATTATGGAGATGAGAAACTCTGGAAAAAAGTCTGCGAAAGAGATGATATAGACCTTATATACGTTGTTACGGATTGGGAAAATCACGCAAACATCGGAGTTTACGCAATGCAGCAAGGCAAACACGTCGCAATAGAAGTGCCGGCTGCTATGACGCTGGACGAGATATGGGCTTTGGTCAACACAAGTGAGCAGACGCGAAAACATTGCATACAATTGGAAAACTGTGTCTATGATTTCTTTGAGATGACTACGCTGAATATGGCTCAACAGGGCGTATTTGGTGAGTTGCTTCATGTTGAAGGTTCATATATTCACTATTTGGAGGAATTCTGGCCTTACTATTACAACAATTGGAGACTGAATTATAATAACGAACATAGAGGTGATGTTTATCCGACACACGGAATCGGACCTGCCTGCCAGTTGCTCGACATTCATCGTGGGGATAGAATGAAGACATTGGTATCTATGGACACCAAATCCATAAACGGCAAGAAGTTTGCAAAGAAATACGGAGTGGAAAACAAAGAAACGGAATTTCAAAACGCAGACCACACTCTCACTCTCATACAAACCGAAAACGGAAAGACGCTTCATCTGCAACATAACGTGATGACTCCGCGTCCATACAGCAGAATGTATCAACTAACAGGCACGGCGGGCTTTGCAAATAAATATCCTATTGAACAATATTGCTTTCAACCAACCGGAATTGACACTACGCTGATTCCCGATCACGAAAATCTCAATGCTCACCAAGCTGTAAGTGAAGAAATCAAAGCAAAACTGATGCAAAAGTATAAACACCCGATTCATATCGAGCTTGAAACTATCGCAAAACAAGTCGGCGGACACGGTGGTATGGATTTCATTATGGATTGGAGGCTTATATATTGTCTGCAAAACGGTTTGCCGTTGGATATGGATGTTTACGACCTTGCAGAATGGTGTTCGGTTATCGAACTCTCACGCTTGTCAATCGAAAACGGAAATATGCCTGTCGCAATTCCTGATTTCACACGAGGTTATTGGAATTTGCAAAAAGGATATAAGCACGCCTTTGCGAAATAACGAAGATAAAAAGAAAAGCATACCAAAAATCGAATGATTCCGGTATGCTTTTCTTTTGTTAAAATATAAATGATACTACTTCATTGACTTAGATAAGTCAGCACCTGCTTTGAATTTCACTGCTTTTCTTGCAGGTATTTCCAACATTTCGCCTGTGCGAGGGTTGCGTGCTGTTCTTGCTTCTTTTTGGCAAACGGTGAATGTACCCAATCCCAAGAATGATACTCTCTCTCCTGCTACCAAATAATCTTTTGTTACACCCAAAAATGCGTCATAAGCTTTTTGTGCATCTGCTTTGCTGATTCCGGCTCTTTCAGCCATCTTGTCAGTAAATTCTTTCTTTGTCATAATCAACTGTTTTTTTATTTATTAATTTGTTTGTTTGTCTTTTACACTGCAAAGCTACATTTTTTTTTCTTAACTGCAATAAAAAAAAAGATTTTTTTGTTTATTAAGTGTTTTTTTTATTTGCAAGCGTAAAGCGAATGGCGGATTTTGAAACCTCGAAGGAAGTCTTCAGCCGACATTCTTTTCTTTCCACTAAGCTGAATATCTGTTATTTGAACCACTCCGTCGGAACAATTTACCTCTATCAGATTCTTATCCCTGAGGTTCATCTGTCCGATTGTGTCTTTTTCGATTGTTTTAGGATGAAATTCTGCTGTAAAGACCTTGATTTGATGTTTTTTATCCGTCTGTCTGTCTTCAAACTCGGCAAAAGCAGCAGGATAAGGACTCAATCCGCGTATATGGTCAATAATTCTTTTTCCACTCCAAGTCCAATCGATAAGCATATCGGGCTTAAACAATTTCGGTGCAGTCTTTAATTCTTCCGATTCTGCAATTGTTTGTTCTTCGAGTTTGGGATTTTCACTCAACAGTGTCGATATTGTTTTCTCGATAAGCATTGGCGAAAGTCGCATCATCTCATCGTGCAACTCTCCTGCCGTCATTCGTTCTGTTATCTCGATTGGCTGAGAATGGATAATCTTTCCGCAATCTACCTTGTCGTTTAACAAAAAGGTGGTGATTCCGCTTTGAGTTTCTCCGTTCATTATCGCACGATTGATCGGTGCAGCCCCTCTGTATTGTGGCAAAAGCGAAGTATGCAGGTTGAATGTGCCGTATGGTGCTATCGAATATATGCTTTCGGGAATCATTCTGTAAGCCATAACGATTTGCATATCGGGTTTAAGCTCACGAATCTGTTGTTCAAATTCCGCAGTTTTGAGTTTTTCGGGCTGCAATACGGGTAAATTGTATTGAATTGCGATTTGCTTGACTGCAGACTCTGAAAGTTTTTGTCCTCTTCCCGAAGGCTTGTCGGGTTGTGTTACTACGGCAACCACATTGTAGCCTTCACGAATCAGATGTTCTAATTGGAAGGCTGCAATTTCAGGTGTGCCGTAATATATTATCCGTATGTTTTTTTCTATCATAGAGCTGCCATTTTCAAGGCTGTAACGGCTGCTTCCAC
>DEPP01000010.1:3707-5510 GCA_002358835.1 Bacteroidales bacterium UBA3389 | reverse complement strand
ACACTCAAAGGGAGAAGCCAAACAGCTTCTCCCTTTTTTGTTATTATCCTTAAAACATATCGAAAAGATATACCAGACACATTCTTCTCGACAAGACAGAAAAACCTTATTTGATTCATTGCGACGATTCTTGAAAACAATAAAATGGTTTTCAAATCCGTTTTTAGGGAACAAAGTCTGAAAATTATCGTATATTTGCACCCGAAACAAAAAGATTGATATGAAAAGAAGTATTGCTATATTGGCGGGATTGTTGCTGATGAATGTTTTTGCATTATTTGCTCAAGAGGAAAGCAAATCCCTTTATCCTTTTTACATTGGTAAGGATTATGTTGTTGTTGGCGTGAGTGCCGATACATCTGACAAAGAACTGCTCGAAATAAGAAAGAACATATTGAAATACTCTTCGATTCGATTCACCGAGTTCGATGTAATACGTTCTAAAAGCGGCAAAATACAGTTCCTTTCGATGAGAGTTGATTGTCGCGACGGATACAACGCATACATCTCTCACAGCTTCGAAGATGGCGATAAATCAGTCCATGGATTCATCAGAGACTATACTCGCACCAATTATGACAGAGCTTTTTACTATGGCGATTTAACATCCGAACTATCGGGAATTGAGCGAGTTAGCAAAGCCTTAGAAGACGCAGAAGAAACAAAGAATTGATTTTTTTCAAATAATATTAGGTCGAACCGAAAAAAAATTGTACCTTTGCAACCTCAAAAAGTGTAGAAAGATGGCAAAGAAAACGAAAGATGTAAGAGTTCAAGTTATACTTGAGTGTACAGAGCATAAGGCTTCAGGAATGCCTGGAACTTCTCGTTATGTTACGACAAAGTCCAAAAAGAACACACCTGAAAGATTGGAATTGAAGAAGTACAATCCGATATTGAAAAGAATGACTGTACATAAAGAAATAAAGTAACAAAATAAGAGGAGTTTAGAAAATGGCAAAGAAAGTAGTTGCAACCCTTAAGACATCATCAGGTAAAGATTTCGCAAAAGTAATCAGAACTCTACGTTCTGAAAAAACCGGAGCGTACACATTTAAGGAAGAAATCATACCTTCTGACAGCGTTAAGGATTATTTTGCAAAGAAGTAGTGTAGTTTTCTATCTTTTTTAGAGATAGGACTTTTTTGATAAGCCCGAGAGGAGTTCGGGTTGCGTAGAAAGATAAGGTTGTCATACTCTCTCTTAACGAAGGAGGATGACAGCTTTTTTTTATTGTATGTTTGCAAATCATAGTTTTGCAAGAAACGTTTTTAAGACAAACGACTAAAAAATTAGAGATATGGGATTTTTTTCTTTTTTCACAAAAAGCAAGAAAGAAACCTTGGATAAGGGTCTTTCAAAAACGAAAGAGAGTGTTTTTACCAAAATCTCCAAAGCAATTGCGGGAAAATCCAAAGTCGATGAGGACGTATTGGATAACCTTGAGCAAATCTTGGTTGAGGCAGATGTTGGTGTGGAAACCACTTTGAAAATCATCGATCGAATAGAGGAACGTGTGGCAAGGGATAAATATCTTGGCACTTCGGAACTCAACAGCATATTGCGTGAAGAGATTATGTCCCTTATGCAAGAGAATGCAGGCGAAGAAAGAGAATCGTTCGACCTTCCAAGTAGCGAGAATCCTTATGTTATAATGGTTGTCGGGGTTAACGGAGTAGGCAAAACAACCACAATAGGCAAATTGGCTTATCAGTTTAAGCAGGCAGGCAAAAAAGTAATCCTCGGAGCTTCTGACACATTCCGTGCGGCGGCTGTCGATCAGCTGACTATATGGTCTGAACG
>DEPP01000010.1:0-3680 GCA_002358835.1 Bacteroidales bacterium UBA3389 | reverse complement strand
ATATGGTCAGAAAGAGTCGGTGTGGATATTGTTTCCCAAGGCATGGGTGCCGATCCTGCATCGGTGGCATTCGACACTCTGAAATCTGCCGTGGCAAAAAAAGCTGATGTGGTCATAATCGACACTGCAGGACGTTTGCATAACAAAGTCGGTTTGATGAACGAGTTATCCAAAATCAGAAACGTCATGAAGAAAGTCTTACCTCAAGCTCCTGATGAAGTGCTTCTGGTATTGGATGCTTCGACTGGACAAAACGCAATCGAACAAGCAAAACAATTTACTGCGGCAACAGACGTCAATGCCATTGCTTTGACAAAACTCGACGGCACAGCAAAGGGCGGAGTCGTGATAGGAATATCCGATCAATTCAAAGTACCTGTACGTTATATCGGTTTGGGTGAGCAAATGGAAGACTTACAAATATTTAACACCAAAGCATTCGTAGATAGCTTATTCGAATAGAACTAAAAACAAATAACAAAATGAAAAAGACTTTAATCCTATTATTGTCGGCGGTTTTGACTATGCCGATTTTTGCACAAAACGATTTCGAGAAGCATAATTTCTCGATGAATGCAGGTTACGCTTACAAGGCAACAGACCAACATCCGCAACAGTTTGTAAATATGTTCGAGAACGAAGATCATGCCAATTTGATGAAGCATGGCTATGAATTCGAATTTGATTACGACTATCGTTTTCATAGATTGTTTTCCGTCGGATTGAAGGCTTCGATGTTTGGGTCAGTACATGGCTTTGATGTAACTACAATCGGTGTTGATGGAAAAGAAAAAGAGGTGTATTATTCCGATGATATGAACATATTTTACGTTGGTCCGACATTCAAAGTTCAACTTCCGACAATTGCAAATCATTGGGATATTTGGGCAAGAGCAACTGCCGGCTATTTGAATATGAGAAACACAGACAAAGCTGCTGCATCTGCTACATATAGTGGTGATTGCTTTGGATGGGGACTTGGTTTAGGAGTTGATTATTCAATTTCTCGATACATCGGAGTCGGTGCTTCATTCGGTCTTTTGGGAGGTACGGTTTCTACTCTCAAGATGGGAGAAGATGAATTCGACATAAGCGGATATGATGAAGCATTGCATCGTTTCAATATCAACATTGGAGTAAGAATCAGACTATAACAGCCAATTGAAATGCCAACAAAAGTAAATCTGATTACATTAGGTTGCTCGAAAAACTTGGTTGACAGCGAACAACTCGCAGGGCTGTTGGGTAATGATTACAAAATAAGTTTCGATGCTGAAAAAGGACGCTTCGACATCGTAATCATAAATACTTGCGGCTTTATCGGAGATGCAAAAGAAGAGTCTATCGACATGATTCTTCAATATGCCACACTCCGCAAACAGAAAAAGATTAAATTACTTCTTGTATTCGGTTGCTTGGTTCAAAGATACGCCGAAGACTTATCGAGAGAGATTCCCGAAGTCGATAGATTTTTCGGAGTCAATGACTATAAGGAGATTGCCGAATACATATTACAGAAAAATATTGTAAAGAACGATTGTTTGCGTTTGCTAAGCACGCCTTCTCATTACGCATATCTCAAAATCTCGGAAGGTTGCGACAAATTTTGTTCTTTCTGTGCGATTCCATATATCAGAGGTCGTCATGTTTCTGAGCCGATGGAAAGCATTATTGCTCAGGCAGAAGCACTCGCACGCAAAGGTGTGAAAGAGTTGATCGTGGTTGCTCAGGATACAACAAACTATGGAGTTGATTTGTATGGAGAATGTCGTTTGACGTCTTTGCTCGAACAGTTGGCAAAGATTGAAGGAATCGAATGGATCAGGCTTCAATACTCCTACCCTAACAACTTCCCTATGGATTTGTTGGATTTGATGCAACGCGAACCTAAGATATGCAAATATATCGACATGCCGTTACAACACATCGACAACAGCATACTCGATTCGATGAACAGACGCATCACCAAAGAACAAATCACAAGTCTGATTGAGCGTTTGAGAGCAAAAGTTCCTCAATTATGCCTTCGTACGACTTTGATTGTAGGCTATCCGAACGAGACAGAAGAGCAGTTTGCGGCACTCGAAGACTTTGTTGCACAGACCAAATTCGACAGAATGGGGGCTTTCACATACTCTCCCGAAGAAGGAACGGCCGCATTCAAACTCGAGGACAATATACCGGAAGAAGAAAAAAGTGAACGTTTGAATCGTTTGGTCGATATACAACAAGCTATTTCCCTATCACTCAATCAAGCCAAGGTCGGCAAAGTTTTCAAGGTGTTGATTGACCGTTTGGAGGGAGATTTTTGGGTTGGACGTACAGAATTCGACTCTCCGGAAGTTGATAACGAGGTTTTGATTCCTGCAAATCAAGAAGCTCAAGTCGGCTGTTTTGTAAATGCCAAAATAACAGCAGCGGAGGAATTTGATTTGTATGCAGACATAGTAAACTAATCAAAAATGAGCATAGAAGAAAACACAAACAAACTTCTGGAAGATATTTTCGCCACTTTGGAATCGTTCATCGATAACGACTATCGCGATATTGAAAAAGAGTTTGAAGATTATACCGTAAGAATTTACACTACAACCGACAGAAATGAAAGCATTGTCGAATGGGATTATGTCTTGAAGAATCCGACTGACTTTCTTGTCGATGACAACGCAATAACCGAAAAGGTGTATGCAAGTATATCATACTAAATACAAAACAAAAAGCGAATAACTCTTGATTTCGGTTATTCGCTTTTTTTGATTTATTTATCTGAAACTCCGATTTCTAACAGCCATTCTTTGATTTAGTATCCAAGAATTTTCAACATCGATTTATGACTTTGCTCTTTGGCAAAGAGTTTTGTTGTCCACTCTCCGTTTTCGTCCTTATCCAATATAATGTGTTTTGGTTGCGGAATAAGGCAATGCTGAATACCGCCATAGCCTGCAAGACTCTCTTGATAAGCTCCCGTATGGAAAAATCCGATATACAGAGGCTCTTCTTCATCATCCGAACTCTTTGGCAAGAAAACTGCATTCGAGTGAGTCTCTGCCGAATAGTAATCTTGACTGTCGCAAGTCAAACCACCAAGAAAGACTCTCTGATATTCATTATCCCATTTGTTGATTGGCAAAAGAATAAATCTCTGTCCGATTCCCCAAGTGTCAGGCAGAGTTGTAATGAAAGATGAATCGATCATATACCACAACTCTCTGTCGTTTTGTCTTTTCTGATCGATTATGCTATAAAGAATGCAACCTGCCTCTCCTACTGTGAACGAACCAAATTCGGTAAAGATGTGTGGTTCTTCTATGTCTTGTTTGTTGCAGATGTCTTTGATTTGAGCAAGTATCTCTTCTGCCATATACTCGTAATCATATTCGAAACCAAGCGAATTTTTTATCGGGAATCCACCTCCGATGTCCAAAGAGTCCAAATCAGGACAGATTTTCTTCAATTCGCAATACACATTCACACACTTTTGCAACTCATTCCAATAATAAGCCGAGTCTTTTATACCTGTATTTATAAAGAAGTGCAACATCTTCAACTTAAACTTCGGATTTGTTGCAATCTTATTTTTGTAGAACTCAACAATGTGGTTGTAACGGATTCCCAAGCGTGATGTATAGAAGTCAAACATAGGTTCCTCTTCCGAAGCTATACGAATACCGACATTACAT
>DEPP01000047.1:3439-3849 GCA_002358835.1 Bacteroidales bacterium UBA3389 | reverse complement strand
ATATATAAAGGTGTTGCACAGGAATAATATTCATCAGACCCAAATGTCTTTCGAAGGCGACGACCACAGTGACCACAGTAATACACTCTGTCACGACGATCAGTTTTAACCTTTTCGTGAGTTTTAACCTTTCGCAAGGCATCATTAGCTGCGTAATACTCGTCGTGTGAAACGATAGCTTCATGCATATCTTCGTTAATAACATAATTCTCGGGCGAGTTTCGTGTTTGTGCCTTTGCTCGTATGGTTTCGTTATAACACTTAAATGTAACCATAGCCCCGGTGTATTTATAATCCTTGATGATACGAATGACTGCCTGATGACTCCACATAATATTGTTTGTCATATTCTTACGCTTCTTTGTCTTTTTCGTCTGCATCGGCGTAGGCACGCCACGTTCATTGAGCAT
>DEPP01000047.1:0-3301 GCA_002358835.1 Bacteroidales bacterium UBA3389 | reverse complement strand
CCCTTTGGTTTAGTATAACCATAAGGACAGTGGCTGACATACTTTCCTTTTTCCATAAGCATATGCTGAGTTGCTTTCACTTTTCTGGAAATATCTGCACTATACATCTGGTGCATGTAATTACGAAAAGCCACTTCCATACCGCCTGTAGTTCCAATATATTTGTTGCTATCGTAATTATCGTTGATGGCAATAAACCGAACCCCGAGCAAAGGAAAAATGTGTTCAAGATACTCGCCGGAATCAATATAGTTTCTCGCAAATCGTGATAGGTCTTTTACAACGATGCAGGAAATTTCGCCTCGGCGCACCATATCCATCATTCGCTGGAAATTTGGTCGGTCAAAGTTAGTGCCTGTATATCCATCATCCACAAACTCAATGGTCTTCATATCCTTTAATTCGGGATGATTTTTGATATAGTTGGTAAGCACACTGCGTTGGTTTGTGATACTGTTGCTCTCGTCCGTGCCGCCTTTTCGTGAATCAACATCTTCTAATGATAATCGGAGGTATAATGCTATTAATTTGTTTTCCATTTAAGCAACCTCCTTTTTGATGCGTTCGCACTCCTGGAACATCTCCTCAAATTCATTCATGTATTTGAAGTCGATATCAATGGAGCCATCTGCATGAAATCTAATTTCTTCAACCATCGTTTCAATAAGCTCCGGCGTCACACTTTTGACCTTGCTATATTTCTTAACGAGAGATTCCCACTTATGTGCGCCCATTTCAGCTTTTCTTGTTCGTGAGCGTGTAGACTGCATTTCAGACAACTGTTGTTCCAATGCAGCGATTTCCACCTGATAGGTTTCTCGTACTGAAAGAAACTCACGTCGATCAAGAATGCCTTCTTTATAGTCAAAATACAAAGAAGAAAAGGCTTTTTTCTTTTTTTCAAGCTGTTCCTGGATATCCATTACACGAGTTAAAGGTGCGTTATACTTCGCCCTTTCCTTTTCGAGCGCAATTAACTGTACCAGGGTCTTCTTGGTATCAAGGAATAAATCCATCTGTTTTCGGATTACGTCAAGAACAATAGCATCCAACTCATCTGCACGTATATTCTTCTTTGGACAAGCATTGTCACCCAGTTCGATGTTTTGGGGGCACTTATAGTTATAGTAATCCTTAACTATACCGTCCTTGGTAGGTTTTGAATAGCCGCGAACGTATTTTAACACACGACCGCAATCTGCACACCTGATAACAGAGCCATATGGATTCACTCTTTTGGGTAGGTGAGCATATTTTCCGTGTGACTCTTTAGCCGCCCTTGTGCTTTTATTGTTGACCTCTTGAACCCTTTCCCACAACTCAATTGAAATTATCGCGGGGTGGGTGTCAAAAACTACATCCCACTCGGAACTGTCTGTCCAGTGGAATTTCTGGCCTTTGTATAAACACTGCGCACTGCGTCCCTGGGCCAGATTCCCGATATATGCCACATTAAGAAGCAAGTCCTTCAGCACATGTCGGTTCCAGGGCAATGCACTCCCTTTCTTGTTGTTGTTTGTAATTATCCCACGCTCGTAACGTAATCTGCCGGGCGAAGGATATCCTTTTTCATTCAAAATGCGGCACATTGCCTCAATTCCGGTACCCTTCGCACGTAGTTCAAATATCTCAACAACAATTGGCGCGATTTCAGGATCCACCACCAGTTTGTTCTTGTTTTCCTCATCTTTAAGATATCCATACGGCGCATAATTACCGATATAATCTCCACGAACACGCTTGTCCTTCATTGTGGAGCATATCTTTTTTGAAATATCCTTAGCATACATATCGTTGATAAGATTTTTGAGTGAGGCAGCAAGTAAGGCACCGGCATTTGCAGATGTGCTATCATAACCGTCATTGACGGATATGAAACGAACTCCCAGGAATGGAAATATCTTCTCCAGGTACTCTCCGGTTTCAATATAATTTCGCCCAAGTCTTGAGAAGTCTTTTACGACAATACAGTTGATACGCCCTTTTTGTACGTCTGCAAAAAGCCGTGTGAACGCTGGTCTGTCAAAATCAGTGCCCGTAAATCCATTGTCTGAGTAGATCTCAACCAACTTTAGATTCGGGTGGCTATGCAGGTAATCCTGAAGTAATGCAATCTGATTTTCAAGAGAATCCGCATCCTCTTTGCCGTTATCTTCTACAGACAATCGAACATAAATAGCCGTGCGGAAACCTTCGGGATCAAATTTGCTTTCAGTTTTTTTGTGAGAATCGGACTTTCTTGAAATTCGAGCCATTATACCACCTCCAATCTTGGCATTGTAATGATCTTACATTTTCTTTCTTGTTCGGCAATGAACTCCATTATTTCGTTGATTTGGTCCTGGTGCCGGAAAACAATCTCAATGGTAGCGTCTTCAAAAACGTTAATGCGTTCCACCAAATGCATGATGGTTTTGCGCGATAAATTCGAGATGTTTTCGTACTGGCGGAACTGAGCAATCCACTCCTGTTGACTCGTTACGCCCTCAGTAAGCTCTCTGAGTTCTTGCTTCAGATGCTCCATGGCAATTTCAGCATCTTCAATACGCTCAGTAATTTCGCTTCTCAACGTGTCATATTCTGTACGGTCTAATAATCCGGCTTTGAAATCCTCATAAATACCCATTCTCAGCAGATTATTCTTTTGCACAAGCTCACCTTGAACTGCGATATTATCCTCAAGCTTCTTAATTTTGTTCTTTTCCCAGGACATAGAATCATACTTTTTGAGGGCTTTATCAACGTCCAAAAGTAGAGAAACGTGCTGTTTTACGGTTTCGAACACAACTTGATCCAAAACATCTTCGCGGATGGTATGCTTGCTGCATACATACTTATTTTGTTTATGTGCCTTGCAAACGTAATACACATATCTTCTGCCATATGCATTATGCGTCTTACGAACCGCAGGAGCACCACAATCGCCGCAGAATATTCTTCCACCGTACACAGGGGCAGTGCCATCAGCATCAAAGCTGTGGGTATCTTCTCTCAAAAGCTCTTGCACCATCTTAAAATCTCTGATGGATATAATTGCCTCGTGAGTACCCTCGACGCGAAACCATTCGCTTTCATCCTTGCGGATTCTAACTTTAGTCTTATAATTGGGACTTGTGCTTTTTCCTTGAATCGTAACACCCGTATAAATTTCGTTACGAAGAATTCTGCGCACAGAGCCGTGACTCCACGTGGACCTCTGCTCAGACTGAAATCCAGATTTATAATTCATTCCGCAAAGCTTCTTATACTCCGCTGGAGATGGAATACCCAATAAATTAAGTTTGTTTGCTATATTTTGAGG
>DEPP01000095.1:7926-8507 GCA_002358835.1 Bacteroidales bacterium UBA3389 | reverse complement strand
CCCCGAATATATTTCCAAGAGTCTTTGTTATTCCCTTGTCCAATGCCTGCATCTGACAAGCATGTCTGTATTCGTGAATTGCCAATTGCCAACTCCATGGATAGGCATAATGAGTTGGCGGTGTATTTGTCCAAAACTCCATTCTCTTTGGAGCCCACGCCAACATACCATTTGATTTACTGCTGTTGGTATGAATCAAAACCGGAATGTGTGGAGCATCCGTTCCAAGCGTTCTTCCTACATGCCAACTGATTGTGTCTAATACGACAGCCAAACGCTGAACCGAACGCTCATAACAATCAGGGTAAACAATACTGAAGCGATTCGTTTTTATCTCTCGCCACTTTATACGGCTGTCATCATTTTCGCTTACTTTATATTGAGCATAGGTTTTCGTAAAACCAACCGTAAGCAAAAGGATAAACAATAGCAAAACCCTTCCGTAAGATTTCACGAAAGGGTTTGCATTGTTTTGCTTAAATATATTCTTATTTCGTTGGAACATTTTTTAGAGTTTCTGTCAAGTATTCCCAGAATAATTTAACTGAAGCTATATTCACTCTTTCATCAGGTGAATGTGG
>DEPP01000095.1:0-7888 GCA_002358835.1 Bacteroidales bacterium UBA3389 | reverse complement strand
TTGGTCCGAATGAAATCATATCCCAGTTTTTGTAAACTCCTCCTAACAATCCGCATTCCAAACCTGCGTGAATAGCCATCACTTTCGGTGTTCTGCCAAACATTTTCTTGTATGTGGAAGTCATAGTTTCCAAAATTGGTGATTGCATATTTGGTTTCCAACCAGGATAACCGCCTGCAAATTCAATATTTCCTCCTGCCAATTCAATAACACTTGCCATCATTTCAGCGAAATCAGCTTTTGCTGTATCAACCGAGCTTCTTAACAATGCACAAGCCAAGATTTGGTCTCCGTCTGTCTTAACAATAGCCAAGTTAGATGAAGTTTCAACAAGATTTTCCATTGAATCGCTCATTCTGTAAACTCCATTTGGACAAGCATAAATAGCTCTCACAACTCTCTTAGCTGCATCTGTATCCATTACAAACTCACAAGAAGAAGCCTCTGTCATTGTTATAATCAAATCAGGCTCAACTGCAGAAAGCTCACTCTTAACAACAGCTTCCAATTCCTTTACAATATTCATTGCTTCTTGAGCTTTGTCAGTTGGAACTGCTATTGTACAGAACGCTTCTCTTGGTATAGCATTTCTAAGGCTGCCTCCATTGATGTTTCCTAAGCGAACATCAACTGCTTCCAAAGCTTTCAATATTCTGAACAAAGTTTTGTTGGCATTACCTCTTCCAAGAATTATATCCATTCCTGAGTGTCCGCCCTTCATTCCTTTAACTGTCAATTCAAATGCTGAATAAGATGACGGCATCGCTTCTTTCTTAAAGTCGAATCTTATTGTTGCATCTATACCTCCTGCACAACCAACATACAATTCTCCTTCTGTTTCAGAGTCTAAGTTCAATAGAATATCGCCTTCTAATTCTCCAGCCTTCAAACCAAAAGCTCCTGTCATACCTGTTTCTTCGTCAATTGTAAACAAAGCTTCTATTGGTCCGTGAACAAGATCTTTGTCTTCCAAAACAGCCAATGCCGCAGCTACACCTATACCATTGTCTGCACCAAGTGTAGTTCCGGTAGCCTTAATCCATTCTCCTTCGATGCGAGGCAAAATAGGATCGTTCTCAAAGTCGTGTTTAGTGTCGTTATTCTTCTGAGGAACCATATCAACGTGAGCTTGCAAAATCACACCCTTGCGATTCTCCATTCCTTTCGAAGCAGGCTTACGCATAATCAAGTTTCCGGTTTCATCAATCTTATATTCGATGTTGTTAGCCTTAGCAAAATCAACCAAAGCCGCAACAATCTTTTCCTCATGCTTTGATGGGTGAGGAATAGAACAAATCTTATCGAAATGTTTCCACAAACCCTTAGGTTCTAAATTCAATAATTCACTCATAGTTGTTAGTTTTATATTTTTTATTATTTGTTATCTTAAAGCGCCTTGCCAAATAAACGTATCATCTCCTTGCTTTAGTCTCTCCAAATCAATTTCTTTTTCAAAAATTCCAAAAACCGTTGCCCCACTACCCGAAAGCGATGCATACAAAGCACCATTATCGTACAACATTTGTTTGATTTCGGAAAGCACCGGATATTTCGGGAACAAGGAATCTTCAAAATCGTTTTTCAAAACATCTTTCCAAAGTCTCAAATCAGGCAAATCCTCATAATCAACCTCCGTCGGCTTTGGTCGAACGCAAGCATAAGCCTCTTTAGTCGAAATTCTGATATTCGGCTTTACCAATACAACACTCTTACCTTCAAGACTTAAATTACTCTTTTGCATTTTCTCTCCTCTACCACTTACATACATCGGACTGTTTTCAACAAAGAATGCACAGTCTGAGCCTAAAGATGTTGCATATTTCAAGAGTTCATCTTTTGAAAGCGAAAGAGAATACACAAAATCCAACAATCGCAACGCACTCACAGCATCCGAACTTCCTCCTCCTAAGCCTGCAAATGCCGGAATCGTTTTATGCAAATGCATATTCACATTTCCGATTTGCGGATAGTCTTTTTGCAACAACCGCAATGCTTTCATGCAAAGATTATCCTCCGAATTACTTTCTCCAATATCCAAACCCGTAAGTTCAAATCTGCTTTCCGCCTCATCGCTTGGGCGAATCTCCAACGAATCACACAAATCCACAGGATAGAAAACAGATTTTATCTCATGGAAACCATCATCTCGTTTAGCCACAATGCTTAATCCGAGATTTATTTTACAGTTTGGGAAAAATATCATAACAAATTATTTTGCTTGAATTTCACTCTGCAAAGATAATACTTGAATCTGAAAAAACAAAAGCTCGTTTCGCAAATTTATTTCTTGAAAACATTTTTTTGTTTCTTGAAAACAATTTAGCGAAACAAGCTATTAGAAAAACCAAACTAAATTTCAGATTATTTAATTATTTGAACACTTCTTTTAATGAAACTGTCCAAAGCCTCACCCTTCAAAAGCCCTTGTTGCAACAAAGCAAGGTCTTTCAATTGGCTCAATATCTGAACACGCTTTTCAGAATCCTGTTCGTTCAAAACCTGAGATATGATTTCGTGATTTGTATTCACCACAAGGTTATAATGTTCAGGCATTTCACCATAGAAAGAAGCCATACCGCCTCCCATTTCGCTCATTTCCTTCATTCGTCTCATGAATTCGTTTTGAGTAATCGTGAACGGCTGTGCCGATTGCTCCATACTCTCTGTTTGAATGGTGAATTTATCTTTGTCGAATATCATCTCTACCATTTCTTTTACCTTCTTGCATTCTTCCTCATTCAACTTCGAAGGCACGACTTCATCTTTCGGAATAAGCTTTTCGATAGTATCAGAGTCGATTCTGACAAATCTAACATCGGTAAACTTCTGCTCTAACGCCTGAATAAAGTGGCTATCCAAAATTCCGTCCATCAGCAACACATCATAAGACTTGTCTTTTGCCGCTTGAATGTAAGGATATTGGTTTTCCACATTTTGAGCATAAAGATAAACGAGTTTCTTATCCTTATCGGTTTGATTGTTTTCTATTTTTGCTTTGTATTCTTCAAAAGAGAAATATTCGCCATCAACATTCTTCAATTGGCAAACTTTATTCATTCTCTCGTAGAACTTTTCGTCGCTAATCATTCCATACTTTATAAAGATAGAAAGATCATCCCATTTCTTCAAGAACTCTTCCTTATTATCCTTATACATTTGCTCCAACTTCTCTGCAACTTTCTTTGAAATGTGAGAAGAAATCTTTTTAACGTTTCCATCAGCCTGCAAATAGGAACGAGAAACGTTCAAAGGAATATCAGGAGAATCCAAAACACCTCGAAGTAACATCATATACTCTGGAACAACCCCTTCAACGCTATCGGTAACGAACACCTGATTGCAATATAACTGAATTTTATCTCTGTTAGGATCTATGTTCTTCTTTACTTTCGGGAAGTATAAAACGCCGGTTAAGTTGAACGGATAATCGACATTCAAATGTATATGGAACAAAGGCTCATCGAAATTCATAGGATACAACTTGTGGAAGAAAGCATTGTAGTCCTCATCTTTCAATTCGGCAGGCTTTTGCTTCCAAAGAGGATTCGTATCGTTTATGATTCTGTCCTTTTTTCTTTCAACTCGTTTTGCCTTTCCGTTCTCATCTTTCTCCGTTTCGCTGTCTTCCCAAACGCTTTCCTCACCAAAACGAATTGCAACAGGCATAAACTTGCAGTATTTGTTCAAAAGCTCGAGTATTCTATGCTCTTGCAAAAATTCCGCAGAGTCTTCATCGATGTGCATTATGATTTCGGTTCCTCTGTCCGCCTTGTCGCATTCTTCAATGTTATACTCGGTACTTCCATCGCAAGTCCAATGAACCGCAGGTGTATCTTTAAACGATTTAGTTCTTATCTCTACCAAATTCGAAACCATGAATGAAGAAAAGAAACCAAGACCAAAGTGTCCGATAAGGGCATTTGCCTCCAATTCACTCTTACCTTTGTATTTTTCAACAAACTCTTCAGCTCCCGAAAAAGCGATTTGAGTAATGTATTTCTCGACTTCTTCTTCGCTCATACCGATTCCTCGGTCTATAACGGTCAAAGTCTTTGCTTTCTCATCGATTTTCACATCTATTGTGCAGTCTCCGAACTCGCCCTTAAACTCTCCAAGCGACGAAAGCGTCTTTAATTTTTGTGTTGCATCGACTGCATTTGACACAATCTCACGCAAGAAAATCTCGTGGTCGGAATAAAGAAATTTTTTAATGACAGGGAAAATGTTTTCCGTCTTTACGTTTATCGAACCTTTCATTTCAGTATTTTTGTTTAATGATTAAATATCGTGATCTACGCTTTCAATACATCAAAATCCGTTCCAAATTCAATAATATGACAAGATGTCATATACGAAACTGCTTTTCAGTGTCAGTTATGCCGATTTGCAAACACAAAACGAGCGTCCGCAAATGCAAAAGCAAGTCGAACGCTCGTTTTTCTTTACCTTATGTATATAGGGTTTTACTCCACACCCCAGATTCTAACGGTTTTGTCCCATGAACTGCTTGCCAAATATTTTCCGTATAGACTCCAACTAATAGAATATAGCGAATAGGAATATCCTTTCTCTAAACAATAAAGTTAAATCTATTTAATATTATCAAAATAATCAAACATCTTATTCATTTCTGAACAACCCTTATTCTCGCATTCATGTAAACAAAATTCTTTTGCATTTTTTCTCGCATCTGGAAGTCTACTTTCAAGTTTTTTATATAGACTCTTAATATAGGTTTCGTTTTTGTCATAGTCTTTTAGTTCCGGTATTCTTTTTAATTCTGATATTAACGAATTGCCATCTTCATAAAATTTTGTTGTTTGTTTATAATGTAAAAGAAACCAATATTCTAAGCAAGGGTTATTCACTATCACCAAAAGGTTATTCATCCACTTGTTAGCCCTACTCCCTTGACCTGCTTTAATATTTATATAGTTATTATATGAATTAGCAAAATATTCAAATTCTTTAACCCCCTTCCCTCCGTCTTTTTTTTCTTTTAATATTTTATCAAAATCCAATATAAGAATAACAAAAGAATATTCTTCTTCTAATAATTTTTTTGCTAAATCAAATTGCTCTTCCACATTCTTTTCATTAGGCAACTCCGGTTTTACTTTAACCTGTCTAAGTTTATTGCAAAGATAACATTCTTTAACCTTATCTATATACCACCTCTCATCTTTCCCATCCATAATTATCGCAATACCTCCACGATCTTTTTGTATTTTCTGTATTTTTCTTGCCATATTCTTTGCAATTAATCAATAGAGCCGAAATAAGTATCTTGTAATCTTGGAACACCACCTAATCTTCCTGCCTTATACATATTGTAACGATTAGTCGTATCGCGAAGAAATCCACTATCAAAATCAGCCAAAGAATAAACAGAAGTATCCCCTTGTTCAGATTTTTCTGTTATCCACACAGAATCATCTCTAAACAAGCCTCTATCATTTAAAAATTCCCGCGAGTGTGTTGTAAAAATAATTTGAGATTCTTTAGCATTCTTTAAGTATGTTAAAACAAAATGTTCGTATAAATCAGGGTGTAATCTACATTCAAGTTCATCAATTGCAACAAAATGTTTTTCTTTTATAAGCAACATCAAAATACCACTTAATTCATAATACCTCTGTGTCCCATTTGACTCTTCTTTAAAATTAAAATCTACTCCACATTGCGAACCATCATGAATAAGACGCACTTCTATATCTTCTGTAGTAGGATCTTCCTTTATTTTATTTTTCAATTCTTCCGGTGCATCTTCATCGGATAAAATAATATCGATTAACTCTCTTGGTAATTCCTTCTGTTCTTTCTTTATAATAAAATCAGAAACACCTACATCTGCTTTATGTAGATGTTCTACCATCAACTTTTTATCTATTCTTTGTCTTTCTATTTGTTCTGTTACATATCTACGTATACCTTGTTCTGTTGGTACAATAGGTGTAAGCATGTAAAAATTTAACCAATCAATAATTTCTTTCATCCAAGGAATATCAACATTTGTATTTTGAAATGCTCCAAACACAGTTCTATTATGAATAAGATTGTCTATTAAACCACGAGTTTTTGAAGCTAATTTATATTTACTACCCCATTTAATTATAGAAACTCCTTTTTCCAAATCTGTTTCTCTTGTATAAACATTATGATCTTTGAGCTCTCCAAAAGGATGTTTTTTCAACAATTCGTATGTTACTGCTTTATTATTGAAATGGACTTCATAATAATACTTTTGCTCACCACAAATAAAATTAACAATCATTACAGAATCATTATCAACAAAATCTGTATCCAAAGCAAATTTATCATAATCTATTTCAGAATTTTTATTTTCACAAGGCGATAAAATCAAATCATGCAATAAACCAAACGCTCTAATTATATTAGATTTTCCAGAAGCATTTGCTCCGAGAATAGTTGCAATTTTTAAAATTCTATATTTATCCTTTTTAATGATGAAATAATCTTCAAGATGAGTATCTTTTGTAGCTTCAAACGAAATTGTTTGAGCCTCTTTTATTGATCTAAAATTTGAAATTGTAAAATCCAAAATCATAACTAATAATTTATTAAAATAATACTTAAAACATTCATTTTTGAAAATGATTTGCAAAAATAGCCACTTTAATTCAATTAAACAAAGATTTTCAATATAAGTTTTCGCAAAAAAAACACAAAACGAGCGTTCGCAAATGCAAATGCAACTCGAACGCTCGGTTTTCTTTACCTTATATATATATATATATATATATAATGTATAAGGATAGGGATTTGAAATTATTCTTTGATTATTTTTCTTGTCGTTGTTTTGTCTCCTATAGTCATTCTCAAATGATAAACTCCCGCAGGCAAAGCTTCGATGTTTATTTCGTTTGCGTTTTCGTAAGTTTGAAGAGTCTTTCCGCTCAGGTCGATAACTTCTATCTTTTCTATCGCTTGGCTGAAAGTAACTTTACTGTTTGTCGGGTTAGGGAAGAAAGAAAGATTTTCAAATTCTACATCTTCTAAATTAGTATTATCGCATTTTTCTACTATTCTATCTTCAAAAAAGTATTCCCAATTATTACGTTGATCATCGTATGCACTAAATGTTCCACAAGGAATAGTTAAAATTGCTGTATTTGGAAAAGGGAAAATCATATTACCCGAAAGTTCTGGCGGAGTTGTAGCCAAACAAGTAACATTTTGCAAAGATATACATTCTTGGAAAGCACTTTCTTCAATAATTTCAACACTATTTGGAATAATTACCGTAGTTAAATTACTACATTTTGCGAATGCTCCTTCGCAAATTCTAATAACACCTGCGGGAATTTCAACAGCAGTTAAATTATTACACTCACTGAACGCATAATGTAGAATATATTTAACACTATTTGGAATCGTCACCGTAGTTAAATTATTACAACGCAAAAAAGCGTGCTGTCCAATAGATTCTACTCCATTTGGTATTGTTATAGAAGTTAAATTTTCACAACCATAAAAAGCACAATCACCAATAGAAACAATACTATTAGGAATGGTTATAGAGGTTAAATTCTTACAAAATTGGAATGCTCCATAGTAAGTAGTTATACCTCTTTCACTAACTATTTGATAGTCTCCAATTTTATGAACGGTATAGGTTATTCCTTCGTGTATTACTGTTTCCGGAATAGCAACCGAAGTAGCAGAAGTATCGCATTTCATTACTTCTACCTTGGTTGGACTAATTACATGATAGGTTAAATCTCCTATTGTAAAGAATGATTGTGCTAAAAGCACATTTGCACATAATAGAGTACAAAGAAAAAATACTATTCTTTTCATAAACAAAACGATTATTAAATTTTCCACCTACAAAAATATAACAATTTCATAAACCGACAAAATTTTC
>DEPP01000024.1 GCA_002358835.1 Bacteroidales bacterium UBA3389 | reverse complement strand
CTATTTGAACGTGTGAGCCTCCGAAAATAGAGATTATTGCACCTGCCGCAATGGCTGTTATTAACCCTTGTTGCGGACTTACACCTGAGGCAATCGCAAAAGCAATCGCAAGTGGAATCGCAATAACGCCGACAATGATTCCTGCTGTCAAATCTTTGAAGAAAAGTTCCTTAGAATAGTTTCTTGAACGTATCAGTTCAAAGAACTTAGGCTCGAAAACGCCTTTGAAATCCAATTTCATAACCGATAAATTTATGCTAAAAAAACTTTGCAAAGGTACACAAAATTTTGCTTTCAAAGAAATAACCCTAAGTAAAGACATATTCATTTGCGTTTTTTCATTACCTTTGCAATCTAAAATTTTACTGTTTTCAAGTAGCAATGAATCTTTGTTTGGAGAGGGAAAAATAAAACAAAGAAACAAAAAAATGTTTCTTGATTTCGTTCGAGCGAAATCAAGAAAGAAAAAATTAAAACAAAGAATTAAAAAACTAAAATCAATTGATATGAAATACGATGTAATGATTATAGGTAGCGGACCGGGAGGTTATGTTGCTGCCGTAAGAGCTGCACAATTGGGATTCAATACCGCAGTTGTTGAAAGAGAGAACCTTGGAGGTATATGTTTGAATTGGGGATGTATCCCAACGAAAGCACTTTTGAAATCTGCACAAGCATTCAATTATATCAAGCATTCGGCAGATTATGGCGTACAAATAGAAGGTACATTTAAGCCTGATATGAACGCAATTGTCGATCGCTCACGCGGAGTTGCCACAACAATGGGTAAAGGTGTTGCTCACTTGATGCAGAAAAACAATATCACTGTTATAGAAGGAGAAGCTAAATTGACAAGCGACCGTAAGGTAAGCGTTAATATGAAAGATGGAAGCGGCGAACAAGTGTTTGAAGCCGACCATATCATATTGGCAACCGGTGCAAGAAGCAGAAACCTTCCTAATATGCCGCAAGACGGAAAGAAAATCATAGGTTACAGAGAAGCAATGACGCTTCGTGAACAACCAAACAGCATGGTGGTAGTCGGATCAGGTGCAATAGGAAGCGAATTCGCACATTTCTATCAATCAATCGGCACACAGGTAACCTTAGTCGAGTTTATGCCGAACATAGTTCCTAACGAAGACGAAGAAGTCAGCTCAACACTACAACGTTGCTTCAAAAAGAACGGCATGAAAGTGCTTACCGCGACATCGGTTGAAAGTGTTGATACAACAGGAGAAGGATGTAAGGTATTGGTTAAAGGAAAGAAAGGCGAACAAACGATAGAATGTGATGTTGTTCTTTCAGCTGTCGGAGTCAGCACCAATATTGAAAATATCGGATTGGAAGATGCTGGAGTTAAGTTCGAAAGAGGAAAAATTGAAGTTGATGACTACTATCGCACAAACGTTGAAGGCGTGTATGCAATTGGCGATATAGTTCACGGACCTGCATTAGCACACGTTGCAAGCAAAGAAGCAATCATCTGTGTTGAAAAGATAAAAGGTTTAGAAGTAGAACCAATCAATTACGGCAATATTCCGGGCTGTACATACACCACTCCGGAGGTTGCATCTGTTGGTTTGACAAAAGCTAAAGCAGAAGCTGAAGGCAGAGAAGTAAGAGTCGGTAAATTTATGTACATGGCCAGCGGAAAGGCTGCAGCAAGCGGTAACAAAGATGGCTTTATCAAGGTAGTGGTTGATGCAAACACCGACGAGATACTTGGTTGCAGTATGATAGGAGACAATGTTACTGAAATGATTGCCGAAATCGTTGTAGCACGTCAAAACAAGCTTACAGCAAAACAAGTAATGGAATCTGTACACCCACACCCTACAATGAGCGAAGCTGTTATGGAAGCTTTTGAAGCTGCATACGGAAAAGCAATACACGGATAGGCAGATGGAAATCGAAAAGACAGCCATCGAAGGCGTGTTTATAGTAAAACCGAACGTGTTTTCGGACAATCGAGGTTACTTTTTCGAGAGTTATAACAAAGTCGAGTTCGAGCGTCTTGGGATTCGAACCGACTTTGTTCAAGATAATGAGTCTTGCTCTTCAAAAGGCGTAGTGAGAGGACTGCATTTCCAAGCACCACCCTTTGCACAAGCCAAGTTGATTCGAGTAATCAAGGGAAGCGTATTAGATGTTGCAGTCGATATACGAAGAGGCTCGCCAACCTACGGAAAACACGTAATGGTAAGGCTTGATGACAAACAAAAGAATATGTTTTTCATTCCGGAGGGTTTTGCACATGGATTCGTAACATTAGAAGACAACACAATCTTTTCCTACAAATGCACCGCTCTTTACAACAAAGAGTCGGAGGGAGGCTTGCTTTGGTCAGACCCAAACTTAAATATAGATTGGCAGATTGAATCACCGATACTCTCAGACAAAGACTTGGTTTGGGGAGATTTCGAATCCTTTGTTACACCTTTCGATTACGATAAATGTCGTTAGATAAAGCAAAAGCGATATTAAAAAAGTATTGGGCTTATGACGAATTCCGTTCAGTGCAATGGGATGTCATAAGCTCAGTTCTTTCAAATCGGGATACTCTTGCTTTGATGCCAACGGGCGGAGGCAAGAGTCTGTGTTATCAAATACCTGCATTGATGATGCAAGGCGTGTGTATAATCGTCTCACCCTTGCTTTCGTTGATGAAAGACCAAGAAGACGCCTTAAAGAAACGAGGATTGAAAGCCCGTCGTCTTACAACCGATAATATGCCCGACGGATTGGGTATGGCTCTAAATTCGATTGAGACAACCAAAACAAAGTTCGTGTTTGTTTCTCCCGAGAGACTGCAAAACAAAGTCTTTATTGATTACATCAAATCGGTAAAGCCATGTCTTTTTGTGGTGGATGAGGCTCATTGTATCTCAGAATGGGGACACGATTTCCGCCCCGAATTTCGTCAGATCTCCGTTTTGCGAGAATGTCATCCCGATGTGCCGATACTTGCTCTTACAGCTACTGCAACCGAACAAACAGCCACCGATATAGAGCATTGTTTGAATTTCCGCAAATCCAATTGTATAAGAGGCGAATTTGAGAGAAAAAACATCAAAACCTTAGTCATAAAAGACGAAGATAAGCTTGCACGCTGCAAAAAGATAATTGAAAAGGTCGGAGGCACCGGAATAATATATGTTTCTACGCGTTTGAGAGCCGAATTTTTTGCAAGGGATTTGCAAAGCTTGGGAGTGAATGTCGAAAGCTATCATGCAGGACTTTCAGACGAAGAACGTTCCCGCCGACAGGAAGCATGGTTGAACGGTTCCTTGCCTTTGCTTGTCGCAACCAAGGCTTTCGGAATGGGAATCGACAAAGCAGATGTTTCTTTTGTTATTCACTTGGATATACCGCCTACTTTGGAAAGCTATTATCAAGAGTACGGTCGTGCAGGTCGCAATGGAAAGCAGGCATATGCTGTTTTGCTTTATGAAGACAAAGACAAAAAAGATATGCTTCGCAGAGTCGGTATGGACTATCCTGATATGAGTGTAATCCGTCAGGTTTACGATCGACTGCATACCTATTATAATATACCTTATCTTTCAGGGAAGAATTCTACTTATTTGTTCGACTTGGCTGAGTTTGCTAATCGTTACGATATGGACAAATATGAGGTGTTTGCTTCCATGAATATATTGCAACGAATCGGCTTGATATGGCTCAGAGATAAAGAATACCCTGTTTCAAAAGTGAAAGTAGTGTTGCGAACTACTGAAATCCGTCGTTTGTTAGATGTTTCAGATGATTATGCTTTGGCATTGGGGGCGGTTTTGCGTCTTTGCGAAGGAGCAACAAGCGAAATGGTGCGTTTACACGAAGATAGAATGGCAAATTATTTGGAATGGAGTAAAGAGAAAACCGTTTTGATGCTTGAAAAACTGCATAGAACGGGAAGCATTCTTTATGACCATCGTCCAAAAGGGCATTATATTGTTTTTCTATCGGATAGAGTACGTTCTAAAGACCTTTACATAGCACCGAAATATTATTCCGAACTGAAGGAACGTGCATTGAGCAAAGCCGAAATGATGTTGCGATATGTCGAAACGACCGATTGCCGACAGAAATTGTTGATGCGGTATTTCGGAATCGAGACCCGAGAGTGTGGGGAGTGTGATATATGCCTTAAAAACCTTGTCAAGCCAAAGCAGATGCGTGGGGTGTTGATAGAGATTTTGAAAGAAGGAGAGCGTAGTTTGGATTCGTTGATGTGCGATGAGCGTTTTATCGATAACAAAGAACTGATCCGCATACTCAGAATAATGCTCGACAGAGGAGAAATCAGATTGCAAGGCGATATAATCTCGTTGGCGAGAAAATAAAACAAAGAATAAATCACGCCAAATCCTTTTTTGATTGCGTTCAAATAGCGAATCAAAGAAATAAATTCCTATCTTTGCATTTCATTAACAAAAGACAAAGACGATGAAAAGAATATTGGTAACCGGAGGAGCAGGTTTTTTGGGCAGTCATCTTTGCAAACGCTTGCTCGATGAGGGAAACGAAGTCATTTGTTTGGATAACTATTTTACGGGAAGCAAGCGAAATATCATTCCTTTGATGAATAATCCGTATTTTGAGACGATTCGTCATGACGTATGCACGCCTTATTTTGCCGAAGTGGACGAAATCTATAACCTTGCTTGTCCTGCGTCTCCTGTTCACTATCAACACAACGCCATAAAGACGGTTAAAACCTCTGTAATGGGAGCTCTGAATATGCTTGGCTTGGCTAAGCGACACAATATAAAGATTCTTCAAGCCTCAACTTCGGAAGTCTATGGCGATCCGACCGTTCACCCTCAACCCGAAGGCTATTGGGGAAACGTAAACTGCATTGGAGAACGCTCATGCTATGATGAAGGCAAGCGATGTGCCGAAACGCTGTTTGTCAATTACCATAAACAAAACAATGTAAAGGTGAAAATTGCCCGCATCTTCAACACCTACGGACCTAATATGCACCCTTCGGACGGCAGAGTGGTGAGTAACTTCATCGTTCAGGCTTTGCAAAACAAGGATATAACGGTTGCGGGAGACGGCTCGCAGACTCGCAGTTTTCAATACGTAGATGACTTGATTGAGGGCTTTGTAAGACTTATGGCAACCGAAGATGAGTTTATCGGACCTGTGAATATAGGCAATCCGGGTGAGTTTACGATATTGCAATTGGCAGAAAAGGTTATCGAACTGACTGCCTCACGAAGCAAAATCGTTTATATACCTTTGCCGAGTGATGACCCGATGCAACGAAAACCCGATATAAGCCTTGCAAAAGAAAAATTGAACTGGCAACCGACCATTTGCTTGGAAGAAGGTTTGAGAAAAACCATAGCTTATTTCGATGCACTTTTGTCGAATTAAAACCTCTAAAAATAAAATCAAGAATCAGAAAAATAAAACAAAGATTCGTTCGACTGAAATCAAGATTCGGTAAATTGTTTCTTTGTTTTGTAACTGTTTTATTTTGAATGCGTATTCGTATATATATAATAATGTGTTTAATTGAAAATACTTTAATTATGAAAAAAGGTTTGTTATTATTGATTGCTTTGTTCGGTTGTGCAATCTCTTATGCTCAAACAACCGTAATATTGAAACCCAATGCAGTTGTCGGTAAAGATGCTCCTATTATGAAGTTTGATAACAACTGTATAGCGAATATAGATAGTGTAACACCTGCAAATATGAATTATGCTAATGACACTGTTTTATGGATGAAGGATTGGACATGGACTGCTATTGG
>DEPP01000136.1 GCA_002358835.1 Bacteroidales bacterium UBA3389 | reverse complement strand
TTGCATTCCATATCTTAATGGTTTTATCCCCTGAACCGCTGATAATTTTTGTGCCATCGGGACTATATGCTACGGAACTGACATCCCATGAATGTCCCTCCAAGGTTTTAAGGCATACAACCTTATCCTTATTTCCTGTAATAGGTTTATCGCATCCTACAAATAAAGCAGTAAAGACTGCAATCAAACTAAAAATCTTTATTTTATTCATTTTCATCTGCTTTGTTAAAGGTTAACAAATTGCACACAAAGGTATAACAAATTTCTTAAAGCACAAAAAAACATTAAAGAAACGCTTTATTTTCCTCTTGTAAAGTTTTACTGATAAAAACCTTTATTTTACGGAAATTTCATTTCGGGATTTTTGTAAAAATTCTTGCGAAAAATTGATGAAAATCAAGGCTATTTTAGGGTGAATTATAGCTTTGGCGAGTGAAGTCTTTGAAAAAACGAAAAAAAGCAACGAAAAAATAAAATAAAACAAAGAAATAATTTTCTAAAATCAAGAATTATTTTGCTGAAATCAAGAAAAAAATCACACTAAATCAAAGAAAAATTTGACGTTTTCAAGGCTCAAAAAAGTTAAGTATTTGATTTTATAATTTTTAGTTAAGGGATTATATTCACAAAACGGCGTTTCGTAAAACTGAAACGCCATTTTACTTTTTTTATTCACTTTAAAATATTCATAACTAACTTTCGTAATTCTTCTTTATTTGGCAAAAACAATTCATATTTTGAAACAAATAAATTAGAATCCATTCCGTACGTAGCGTATTCTACCATAAGTTCATCTTTATAATGTCCCATAACAATACCTATTGGAGGATTATCTCCTTCAACGCTTTCTTCTTTGGCGAAATACCCCATATACATATTCATTTGCCCAATATCTTTATGCTTTACTGCTCCTCGTTTAATATCTATAAGCACAAAACATTTCAATATCCTATGATAGAAAACTAAATCAACATGATAGTGAGTATTATTGATTGTTATAGCATATTGACGTCCAACAAAAGCAAATCCTTTTCCTAACTCCAATAAAAACTTCTGCATATTATCAATAAGCTTCTGTTCTAATTCACTTTCTTTGTATTGCTTTTTATCTTCAAATCCAAGAAATTCTAATGTGTAAGTGTCTTTCACAACATCTTCTGCTTTCTGCACGACCTGCCCTCTGTGAGCGAGTTCCATTATTCCTTGTTTATCTTTACTTAATGCTAATCTCATAAAAAGACCGCTTTCCTTTTGACGATGCAAAGCATTAACTGTCCAATTTTCTGCAATACATTCATTTAGATAAAACTTTCTTTCCAAAGCATCATCAATAGTTATAAGTTCACAAATATGAGACCAAGTTAATTTGTCAGACGTCTGACAAATTGCAAACTCAGAATTGTCAGATGTCTGACAAGAAGAAAACATTAAATAGTACTTTCTCATATTATTAAGATTTGGACGGCTGTAACCACGTCCAACTTTTGCACGAAGAATTTTTGCAAGACGAGAAAGTAAATTCGCACCATAGACTGCTCTTGCATTACCTTGTTGTTCAAATTCAACAATATATCGTCCAACATTCCAATATGTAGTTTTGATAGTTCGGTTAATACTAATTGCTAACTGTTGTTTGCTTTCTTCTATCAACGCTACAATATTATCAGCAAGTTTCATCAAATCCTCATCAGGCATTTCTATTGACTCAATTAATGATTTATCTTCCATATTCCATATATCAGCAAATTATATTACAAAGGTATAAAAAAAATCTCATGTAAATAAAACAACAAAACGCTCGTTTGTCAAAATAAAACAAAGACTCACGAGCGTTTTTTGTTTGTATTAGAAAATCAATCCCTATTCCTCTCCCCATATCTTAATGGTTCTATCCCATGAACAGCTGATAATTTTTGTGCCATCGGAACTATATGATACGGAAACGACACTTTCTGAATGTTCTTCTAAGGTTTTAAGGCATTTAAACTTGGTTACGTCTATTTTCTTCTCCATTGATTTTTTGTATTATTTGATTTCATCTAATACTACATAGAGTTTTGCTTCAATACTCTCTAATTTTTCTTTATCTATGTTCATTTTATTTGCCTTATTGTGAGTTTTAATTTCTATTCACAAAGGTATAACAAATTTCTTAATGCACAACAAAACATTAAAGAAACGCTTTATTTTCCTCTTTCAAAGTTTTACTGACAAAAACCTTTATTTTGCGGAAATTTCATTTCGGGATTTTTGTAAAAATTCTTGCGAAAAATTGATGAAAATTAAGGCTATTTTAGGGTGAATTATAGCTTTGGCGAGTGAAGTCTTTGAAAAAATGGAAAAAAGCAAAGAAAAAATAAAATAAAACAAAGAAATAATTTTCTAAAATCAAGAATTATTTTGCTGAAATCAAGAACTATTTTTAGAGGAACAAAAATAATGAGCGTCCGATTTGATTTCACAAAACAGAACGCCCATTTACTCTAATCAACTCTTGGTTTTCTTAGAAAGAATCCTTGATATCTTCAGATATATTGATGATAAAATCACCCATTCTTTCGAGTTCGTTTACTATATCCATATAATAAACACTCGTTTGATAGTTCTTTTCACCCGTTTCAATATCCTCTATTTCTCTATCTCTGAGTTTGTTTCTCAAAGCATTGATATGATTCTCCGCATTGTAGGCATTGGAAATATCTTCCACACTACCCTTTTTCGCTTTCGTCAAATTGTCAATCATAACCTCGTAAGCACAATCTACAAGTTCTATCATTTCTTGCAATTTCTTGATAGTAGCCTCGTCAAACGTCTTTTTATGACTGTTTCTTCTTGACAGAATACGGCTGACTGCACTTCCCGAATCGCCAAGCGACTCCAACTCTCCTATTATCTTGTACATCGCTTTGATTTTTACCGATGTTGCCTCGCTTATGCTTTCATTCGAAACGCTGTTTAGAAAAGTCGCTATCTCATATTCTATTCTGTCAGAAATCTCTTCGTATTTCACCAATTTCTTATCAAGCTGCTCAAACTTATCTGCATTGTTTTCCTCCACCGCTTGTTTGACGTAACCGAGTCCGTTGCGAGAAATATTTGCAAAATGTATGATTTCGTCAAGTGCCTGTTCGCTTGCAAGTTCTGCTGTCGCAAGAGGACCTGCCGAAATGTACTTTAAGCGGAAAGCTTCACTCTCTTGATTCTTCGATGTCTTGATAATCTTCACCACAGCCTTTTCAATAAATTTCACAAACCAAATCAAAATCAAAGTATTTATTGAATTGAAAAGCGTATGCAGCATCGAAAGACAGTAAAGTGCAGCCGTACCCTCTGCAGACACAGGATCACTTACCTTAAATCCCTCTGCGGCAGGATTAGGCAAGCCAAAGCTCTCGATAATCAAGCCTACAAGCGACAGAAACGGCTTAAAGAAAATCAAAGCCCAAATAACACCGAACACATTAAAGAGAGTATGCGACATAGCCGCACGTTTAGCCTGAGTATTTCCGATAGAAGCCGCAATATTTGCCGTTATGGTCGTTCCGATGTTCTCTCCCAAAACCATAGCACAAGCCATATCAAACGGAATCCAACCCATGCTCAACATAATCAAAGTAAGAGCCATCGTAGCCGAAGAAGACTGCAACACAAGTGTTAATCCCGTACCCAGAGCCAAAAAGATAAGAACAGAAGTAAAGCCATAGCTCGACCAAGTCTTTACAAACTCCAACACTTGTGGCGTTTGGTTCAAGTCCGGCACCGATTCTTTCATAAAAGACAAACCAAGAAACAACAAACAAAAGCCAACAATCACCTCTCCTATGTTTTGGCGTTGGTTTTTCTTCGAATTAGAGAACAAAAATCCCAATGCCATCAGCGGAATTGCAAGAATAGAAATATCGGCCTTGAATCCGAGCCAGGCAACCAACCATGCGGTAACGGTCGTTCCTATATTCGCACCCATGATTACACCGATTGCTTGCACAAGAGTCAAAAGTCCTGCATTCACGAAGCTGACCACCATTACCGTTGTTGCTGATGAGGACTGAATGATCGAAGTAATTCCAAGTCCTGTCAAAACTCCCTTAAAAGGATTCGAAGTCATAGCCGAAAGAAAGCCACGAAGCCTGTCTCCTGATGCTTTTTGCAATCCGGCACTCATTAAATTCATACCATAAAGGAACATTCCCAATGCTCCCAAAAGGGTAAATATCTGTAAAATCTCCATATTTATAACATTTTTATTTGAAACAAGATACAAAAACTCTGTATCCAAAAATCCTTAAACACAAAATCCCCCGATTATCAAAGGGTAATAAAACAGCATATTCTCATTTCAAGAAGATGCAATCGTACAATCTGTTGTGAAAAAGGCTAAATAAGAAGTTTATCAAGGCAAATCATTCTGTGAGATGGCTTGATAAACAAAGAATATCTGGTTATTGATTTCTTTTGTAAAAGATTGGTGATATTACAATCGGCAATCCTACCGAACTTAAGAAATTCAAAATTGTTTTTGCAGGTATTGTTTGTTCTCTTTGTTGTGGTTTGCAAACGGAATGAATGAGAGAAAGTTATCGGACTTTGAAGCAGATAATCGGAGTCGCAAGCTGCATCAGAATAGCAGGAAGGGACTTCGGACGCTACGCCAATTGTCGGACTCGTATCGGAAAAAGAATCCAATTTACCAAAATTGCCGTAGACAGCTACCGCAAACAAAACTATCGGAATAAGATACCTCAAAAGTTTTTCCACAATTATCAATTCACAATCTATTCCGAGTGCAAATATAACAAGATTTTTGAGAACGAAAAGCCTTTTGAAAAACTTAATTTCAACAAATATACCCTCAAATCTTAATCCTCTGAAAATTACTTCCCAAAACAACAAAAAAAACGAAGTTTCATTTTTCTGAAATCAAGTTTCGTTCGGCTGAAATCAAGAAACAATTTCCTGAAACAAAGATTCGCTCGACTGAATCTTGATTTTATTTTTCTCAAACAAAGAATCGCGAAATAGGATTAAAAGAGTGGTGCAGTAGCAATAAATAGCGGTTTGGCAACGTTTAAATATGATGCGATTATTTAACGCAATAAGAAGTCGAACAAGCGAAATCCGAAATCGAAACAAGAAATGAATAAGTCAAAAGAGCAAAGTCTGCAACCAATCAAGATAAAGGGTGCAAGGGTTAATAATTTGAAGAATGTAGATGTTGAAATCCCTGCAAATAAACTTGTGGTGGTTACCGGCGTTTCGGGTAGTGGTAAGACCTCTTTGGCGTTTGATACTCTTTTTGCAGAGGGACAGAGGCGTTATGTGGAGAGTTTGTCATCTTATGCAAGACAATTTCTCGGTAGAATGAACAAACCGGAGGTTGATGACATAAGTGGCATAGCTCCTGCAATAGCTGTCGAGCAGAGAACGGCAAATCGCAATCCTCGTTCTACAGTCGGCACAACTACAGAGATATATGAATACATCAAAGTCTTATATGCAAAAATAGGACGCACCTTTTCACCTGTTTCGGGTAAGGAAGTAAAGCGACACAGCGTGCAAAACGTGGTAGATAGTTTGCTTTCGTTGGAGCAAGGCGAGAAAGTGATAATCCTAAGTCCGTTACAGTTGAGGGAAAAGGAGAGTTGGAAAGATAAGTTCGAGGTTTTGATGCAGTCGGGTTACATTAGAGTAATGCTCAAAGGGGAAATTCGTTTGATGGAAGACCTTATGAGTAAGCCTCCTGCAAAAAAAGAGTTGTTGAGTTTGGTGGTTGATAGGGTGAGTTTGACTGAACGAGATGAGGAATTGGTGATGCGTTTATCCGATTCGGTGCATACGGCTTTTAATGAATCGGACGGATTTTGCGATGTGCAGTTGTCAAATGGCGAACTCTTGCATTATTCCAACAGATTTGAGGCTGACGGCATTACTTTCGTAAAACCATCAGAGAACTTCTTTTCTTTCAACAATCCTTACGGAGCTTGCAAAACTTGTAGCGGCTCCGGAATGGTTGAAGGCATAGCAGAGGAACTTGTAATCAAGCGTCCCGATCTTTCTGTCTATGATGGAGCGGTCAGTTGCTGGAAAGGGGTTGTCATGAAGAAGTTTCAAGATGAGTTTATAGCCAAAGCATATAATCGATTCCCCATACACCGCCCATACAATCAACTTACAGAAGAACAAAAAGACTTTTTATGGAACGGAAACGGTAAGATTCAAGGTATAAATGCGTTCTTCGATATGTTAAAGGCAGAAAGCTACAAGATACAGTTCAGAGTTATGCTTTCGAGATATACAGGCAGGACTTTATGTCCCGATTGTAAGGGAACGCGATTGAGAAAAGATGCAACTTATGTGAAGATTGACGGCAAGAGTATAACGGATTTGATGCTTATGCCGGTAGATGATTTGTTGCAATTCTTCAACGATATTTCTCTAACCGAATATGAAAAAACTGTTTCTGAAAGATTGCTGACCGAAATCAAAGTTCGATTGTCTTATCTTTGCGAAGTAGGATTGGGATACTTGACATTGAATCGTCAAAGCTCCACTTTGTCGGGTGGCGAAAGCCAAAGAATTTCCTTGGCAACATCTTTGGGAAGTCCGCTTGTTGGAAGTATGTATGTATTGGATGAACCTACAATCGGCTTACACTCTTGCGATACGGAGAGACTGATAAACGTTTTGCTGAAACTAAGAGATGCGGGTAACACTGTTATAGTCGTTGAACACGATGAAGAAGTCATTAAAGCCGCAGACTACATTATAGACATAGGACCTTATGCCGGAAGATTGGGAGGCGAAGTAGTGTTTTCGGGTCCGTACAAAGAAATGATTGAAAAGGGAACTTCACTCACTGCTTCTTTTATCAGGGGAGAGAAAAGCATACCTTTGCCCGATAAACGCAGGAGATGGAAAGAGTATATAAAGATTGAGGGAGCTTGTGATAATAATTTGAAATCGGTAAACCTCACTTTGCCATTGCAAGTCAAGACCGTGATTTGCGGCGTTTCGGGTTCGGGAAAGACAACTTTGGTTAAGAAAACTTTATACAATGCTTTGTGTTCTCATTTGGATATTGCGGTGGAGGAAACTCCTAAATGCTCGCCACCAAGTGGCAGTTTGAGTTGCGTAGAAGCCATAGAAATGGTAGATCAGCAACCAATAGGACGTTCAAGTCGCTCAAACCCGGTTACATACTTGGGAGCGTTTGACGATATCAGAGCTTTATTTGCCGAACAGCCCCTTGCAAAGAAACGAGGTTTGAAAGCCGGTTATTTTTCCTTTAATGTGGAGGGAGGAAGATGCGAAGAATGTAAAGGAGAGGGCGTTGTAACAATTCCGATGCAGTTTATGGCAGACGTACAGTTGCCTTGCGAACATTGTAACGGCAAACGATATAAGGAAGAGGCTTTGGAAATAACCTATAAAGAGAAATCGATTTACGATGTCTTGACAATGACAATAGAAGAAGCCTTGTTGTTTTTTGATGACGCCAATCCGCTTTGCCGAAGAATAATACAAAAGTTAGGAGCTTTGAAAAAAGTCGGCTTAGATTATCTTCAATTGGGACAAAGCTCGACTTCGCTTTCCGGAGGTGAAGCACAGAGAATCAAACTCGCCTATTTCCTTTCCAAAGGTGAGTATGAGAAAAAGACAATCTTTATTTTCGATGAACCATCTACCGGTTTGCATTTCTATGACATCGTTAAACTGAATCGTTGCTTTGAAGAGTTGGTGGATCTTGGGCATAGCGTTGTCATAATCGAGCATCACATGGACATAATCAAGACGGCAGATTGGTTAATCGAGCTTGGACCGGAGGGAGGTAAGAACGGAGGCGAGATAATCTTTGAGGGAACGCCCGAAGAATTGGTTGCAAAGAACTCAACTCAAACAGCAAAATACTTAAGTGAGAAATTAAGAAAATGAAATCAAGAAACAATTTTCTGAAATCAAGTTTCAGTAAATTAAAACGAAGTTTCAGAAAATTGAAATCAAAAAACGATTGAAAGATTTTGCGGACTGTGAAAATTTATCTTACTTTGCACATTGCAAAACGCTAATATAAAGAAAGGAAGCTTGAATCATGAGAAGTGAAAAGATATGTGTGCTAACCCAACCTTTGTGGAATAATTACGGAGCATTGTTGCAGGCTTGGGCTTTGCAGAGGGCGATTGCCAAGGCGGGATATGACGTTGTTACGGATAGCTTTCCGAGGCGTTTTCCTTCTTTTTGGGCAAACAATATCGATAGAGCAAAACGCATAGTGGCACATTATCTTCTCGGACGCAAGAGTGTGGATCCTTTTCCTTATTATGTGAATAGTCGAAATTGGGAAAGAATATCGGTAAACACCAAAGACTTTGTCAGAAACAATATTGCGGTGGTGGATTTCTTTGAGGGGCAAATCATGCCTTCAAGAGATATGATAGAGAGCTTTGATACCTTCGTTGTAGGCTCTGATCAGGTTTGGCGGGATTCTTATGGCAGGGTGGAGTCTTACTTTTGTGATTTTGCGAAATCAACCAACAAAAAACGCATCGCCTATGCCGCCTCTTTCGGATTGGGAAATTGGCAGTTTGATTCAAAGCGTACAGAAAATATAAA
>DEPP01000137.1:9196-21237 GCA_002358835.1 Bacteroidales bacterium UBA3389 | reverse complement strand
GATACATTACCGTAGCAAGAATCCACTTTGCCGAATCGGGCATATAGGCATACGACCCGAAGCCTCCGTTTCTTCCCAAGCCGGGTCCCATATTGAAAGTACAGCTTACTGCCGCTCCCAACGCCTCTTCAAGTTCCAAACCCGTAAGAATAAGCCCCGCAATGCACAAAAGCAACATTATGATGCACAAAAGGAATATCGCCATCACGTTATCTATCACCCCATCTTTCGTTACCTTGCCATCCAACTTGATAGGAAAATACGCATTCGAATGAACACCTTGCTTGATTATACGAACGGCATTTTTCGATAGCAGAATGACACGCACCAATTTTAATCCTCCCGTTGTCGAACCGCTCATTGCTCCCGAAAACATAAGAAAGATCAGAACCAAAATTGCAGACGAATGCCAAAGTGTGTAATCGCTTGTAACAAATCCGCTTGAAGTGAAAATCGATACGGTTTGGAAAAGTGCATGTCTCAGAGCTGATTCCACATCTTGCGATTGCGGAAAGATGAAAACAAAAATCAATAGAGATGCTATCAAAATTCCAAAGATGTAAACCCAAAATTCCTCACTTTTTCTCAAATACGAAAACTTACCTTTCAAGCAATGATAAATCAATATGAAGTTGACACCTGCGGGAATCATAAAGAGAATCATCATATACTGCAAAAGCGGTGAGAAAGCTGCGGCTGAAAAGTTCTTTGTCGAAAATCCTCCCGATGCAAGCGTGGAAAAGGCATGGTTTACCGCATCATAGAAATCCATTCCGCAAAGCCAATAAACCAAACAGCAGATTGCAGTCAATGCAAAATAGATTGAACAGATGATTTTTCCAGTTTCTCCGATCTTAGGTGAGATTCTGACTTTATCGGGTCCTGTTGCCTCTGCCGAAAACAAAGCCATAGCCCCACCGCCTACAAAGGGAATAAACGAGATGACGATTACGACAATTCCCACTCCGCCAATCCAATGTGTAAGACTTCGCCAAAATAAAACGCCTTTTGGTACGGACTCCACATCTTGAAGATTGCTTGCTCCGGTTGTTGTAAATCCCGAAACTGTTTCAAAAACTGCCGTTGTAAAATCACTCACGCTTCCACTCAAAAGATAAGGCAGTGTACCAAAAGCAGACATCACAATCCAGATTGAAGCAACTATCAGCATGCCAAGCCGTCTGTCTATATCCGCTTTTATATTCCTGCACGAAAATCGCCCAATTGCTCCAACCGAACAAGTAATCAGACCCGAAAACAAAAGAGGCAGAAAATCCCCTTGCTTATAAACAGCGGCAGGAATAAGACATAGAAACATAAATCCTGCTTCTATCATCAGCAAAAGCCCCAATACCTTGACCAATATCAAAAATTGTTTTCTGTCTTCAGCCCTCATAATCATTCATCCTTTATTTTCATTGTCTCTTTCTTCTTATCCTCTTTTCCAAACACTCGGAGAGAAAACCGCAAAGAAGGCAAATATCTCTAAACGCCCTATCAACATCAATGCAATCAAAATCGACTTAGATGCAACATTCAATCCACCATACGAAAAGCCCTCTGCGAACGTTCCCATTATCGGTCCGATATTGCTGATTGAAGCTGCGGACAAAGCAAGTGAAGAAACCAAATCGTTACCCGCCATTGTAAGAGCGATGATTCCTATCATGAATATTGCCAAAAACAAAAAGAAAAATCCGAATATTGGTTTCACCTCTTCATCTCTCAATCCTTTGCCGTTGTATCTTACAAGAATTATAGCACGAGGGTGAAACACTCGCTTGAGTGCAACAGGTATGTATTTCAAAAGAATGGTAAAACGAATCATTTTAAGACCTGTCGAAGAGGATGCACTACAACCGCCGATGAACATAAGAACTATCATGCAGGCAGAGGCAAACAATCCGATATTATTTGCTTTCAAGTCAAATCCTGTGCTACTTACGGTTGATATAACATAGAAAAGCGAAGTCCTTATGCTGTTTCTCACCTCTGATTGTCCGAAAAGAAGAAAATATAAAAAGAATCCAATCGAAAAAATCAAAATTACACGGATATACATTCGCAATTGCTCGTCTTTGAACAGTTTTTTGAACTTGCCGTTTAAGAAAGAAATCATCAGAAAGTAGCTTATACCAGATAGAAACATAAAAACCATAATCACGATTTGCGAATAGTTGCCATAAGTTCCTATGTTGTTGTTGGAAACCGTGAATCCGCCCGTGGAAATCGTTGAAAACGTATGACAGATTGCCTCAAAAGAATTCATTTCTCCAAGGTTCAAAAGCACGAAACAAGCAATCGTAAAAACAGAATAAATAACAAACAATTTGAAAACAGTATTCTTGATATGCGGACGGTCTTTCTCTTTCTCAATCGAGTTAAATTCTGCATTGAAAAGGTTTTTCGCTCCATCGGGAAAGTCTCTTACAAAAACAATCACAAGAAAAGCGAATCCCAATCCTCCAATCCATTGAGTGAGCGAGCGATAAAACAGCAGACCTTTTGAAAGCGATTCCACATCATCAACAACACTTGCTCCGGTTGTTGTATATCCCGAGAAGGATTCGAACAAAGCCTCTATCAAACCAAAATGCCGAGCATCGAAAGCAAAAGGCAATGCTCCCAAAATCGGAATCAACAACCACATAAGCCCGACTATGAGCCGTCCATCTTTCTTTGAAATCTGCGGAACGAAATTTCGATTGCGATAAACCAAGAATCCACCAAGTAAAAGTGAAACTGCAAACGATACAATCAAAAACCACGCCTGCGTTTCGCCGTAATAAATACTCACAATGCCCGAAAGCAAAAACGCCAAACCCAAAAGCAAAACATTACTGCCTGCTATGTATAAAAATATCCCTGTATTGAAACCACTCGAACGTGATACCATAACGACAAAACCTAATTAAAAAGCTTCATCAGTTTGTTTGCCGACTCCGGAACGGTGAATGCTACCACCTTATCCCCTGCTTGAATATGCACATTTCCCCTTGCAATCATCGCAGTGCCGTTTCTGATTACACCTCCTATGTTTACGCCTTGTGGTAAATTCAAATCCATAATCTGTTTCTTTGTTATCGGAGCTCCATCCTTGACAAGCACTTCTACCACTTCCGCATCTATTCCCGACAACCACTTACTCGAAGTGACGTCTGCCCCAAGCGTGAATCGTGCAATATAGCTTGCGGTAATCAGCTTTTTGTTTATGATTGTGTCTATACCGATTTCTTGCGATACATCTATGTAACTTACGTTCTCAACCAAAGCAATTGTTTTTTTGACGCCTTGTTTATGTGCGTGAAGACAAGAGAGGATATTGGTTTCCGTACTTCCGGTTACGGCAATAAAAGCATCCGTTTCTTTGATTCCCTCATCAATCAACAGAGATATATCATTGCCGTTACCATTTATTATCATCGTCTTATCCAAATCATCAGCCAAAACAAAGCATCTTTCTTTATCCTGCTCGATTATTTTAAGGCGGATATCGTTTTGAAGATTCAACGCAGCCCTTCTTCCAATGCGTCCACCGCCAAGAATCATCGCACTTCTGATTCTATAATCGCGTTTACCGCCTAACTCTTTTATCAATTCTATACTTGAAGGTTTGGCAATCAAATAAACCAAATCACCTTTCAAATACATATCCGGACCACCGGGTATAATAGTCCGTCCTTTGCGTATTATACATATCGCTCTGGCTTCCAATTGCGGATAAAGCACAGCAACTTCCGCCATCGTCTTTCCTGTAATCAGAGCACCTGAGTCCAATCTCATCATATAGACACAAAGTAAGCCATTCGAAAAATCAAAAATCTCGGTTGCAGTGTTTCGAGTCAATAGATTCGTTATCTCTTTTGCGGCAATCCTTTCGGGACATACCAACTCATCAACCCCCATTCCCTTGAACATATTTTTGTTCTCTTCGTTCAGATACTCGATCGAGTGTACTCTTGCAATGCAACGCTTGGCACCGAGTCGCTTTCCGAGAATGCAAGTCATAAGGTTGATGCTTTCTTGTTTCAAAACAGAGATGAGCAAATCGCAAGACGAAATACCGGCCTGCTTTAAGGTTTCGATAGATGTTGAGTTACCGGTAATGGTCAAAAGATCTGAATCGCTCTGAAGCATATTCAATAAATCCGAATGCGGATCGACCACAGTGATGTTATGTCTTATCTTCGATAATGTGCGAGCCAAGTGAAACCCAACTTCGCCGTCGCCTGCTATAATAATGTCCATATACTTTCAAACATTCTTTTCCTGAACAGAAACTATCAAACGGCAAAATTATACATTTTTCGGTTTTTCTCATATCAAAAAAACATAAAATCTTAAAAAAGTTCGAATTTTCCACTTCACAAAACCATCAAAAACAAAACAAAGAAACAATTTACTGAAATCAAGAAAGAAAAAAATAAAACAAAGAATCAGCACAACGAAATCAAGAAAGAATTTTGTAGCGTTTTTATTCGGTTAAAGTAAAAAACCAATCCAAAAACAACGGTTTTTCAATACAAAAATCGTACCTTTGCAATTCGTTAGTTCAACTAAAAAAAACAAACAATAATTTTTAGGATATGTACAACAATTTTCAAAAGTATCTTCAAGAAGAGATACAAGGAATAAAAGACGCAGGTCTTTACAAAAACGAAAGAGTGATCATAACACCTCAATCTTCTGCAATCAAGACAGCAGAAGCAGGAGATGTTTTGAATTTCTGTGCAAACAACTATTTGGGATTGGCAGACAGTCCTATCCTTATTGAAGCTGCAAAAAAGGCTATGGATGAGAGAGGATACGGAATGAGTTCTGTTCGTTTCATCTGCGGAACCGGTGATTTGCATAAAGAATTGGAAAGAAAGATTTCTGAATTCTTCGGAACTGAAGACACAATTCTTTACGCAGCATGCTTTGATGCAAACGGTGGAGTATTCGAACCATTGTTGGGACCAGAAGATGCGATCATCTCAGATGCGTTGAACCACGCTTCTATCATCGACGGAGTAAGACTTTGCAAAGCTCAACGTTTCCGTTATGCAAATGCAGATATGGCAGACTTGGAAAAACAACTTCAAGATGCACAAAGCTGCCGTTTCCGTTTGATTGTAACTGACGGAGTCTTCTCTATGGACGGTAATGTCGCACCTTTGGATAAGATTTATGAGCTTGCACAAAAATATGATGCGATGGTAATGGTTGACGAAAGCCATTCTGCAGGTGTGGTTGGAAGAACCGGTCGCGGAACTACTGAACAATATGATTTGAGAGGCAAAATCGAAATCTTGACAGGTACATTGGGTAAAGCGTTCGGCGGTGCTGTCGGCGGATTTACTACAGGTAAGAAAGAAATCATTGAAATGCTTCGTCAACGTTCAAGACCTTATTTGTTCTCTAACTCAATTCCTCCGATGGTTGCTGCGGCAGGAGGTGCTATGTTCAACCTTATAGACAAGACAAACGACCTTCAAGACAAACTTCACAGCAATACAGATTACTTTGTTGCAGAAATGAAGAAAGCAGGTTTCGATATCAAACCTACACAATCTGCAATTTGTGCAGTAATGCTTTACGATGCAAAATTGTCTCAAGACTTTGCAGCTGCATTACAAAAAGAAGGTATCTATGTAACAGGTTTCTACTATCCTGTTGTACCAAAAGGACAAGCAAGAATAAGAGTTCAAGTTTCTGCTGCTCACGAAAAAGAACACTTAGATCGTTGTATAGCAGCTTTCACTAAGATAGGAAAAGAATTAGGCGTTATAAAATAGTCGAAAGTCTGAAATACATAATAACAAACCCGCTCTTCAAATCAGCAAGAGCGGGTTTTATTTTTACAAGTTTTTAATTGGTATATCTAAAACAAGATTTCCTATTCTTAAATATTGTCAAACGAATATTCAATTCTGAATTTTCCTTCCACAACTTCGATTATACGGAAACTAACCGATGTTTTGTTTTCGACAACGCCTTGTGCGTTTTTTTGTTTGTAAGATGCCTTGACATCTGTTTTGACAGCTGAATTGCTACTCAAAGTTTTGTTTGCACCATTTGCAACATAATTCGCATCGGCATTGAATTGAGCGATAAGAGAGTTGAATCTCGCCTTTGCTTCGGCTGCATCCAAAGTACTCATCTCGTCAACAACCAAACCTTTCACCTGATTATTTGCATCAGTCTTGATTGAAATGTTTACATATCTGCTATCGACATTTCCTTTCAAAACTCCATCTGCCATTGTTTCAAATCCTGCGGCTTGAAGTTTTTGTATCATTTCCTGCTTTGAGCCTTCGACACTGATGTCTTGAAACTTAACACTTACATTTTGTGCATACAATCCTGCCGATAGCAAGAATAAGGCTACTAAAATTAAAGTTCTTTTCATAAGAGTTTGTTTTTAATTCGTGATTACTCCATTTAATTATTTCCTATCTGCATTACAGACACCGCAAACACTCTTTTTGTTTGCTATGGCAAAGATATAATTTTTTCTCTAACCGACAAAACAAACTCCAAACATTAAATCGATTGTTTTTTCGCTTATTATTTTTCACTCCAACAACAATACTGATTATCAACCCCTTGCAAAACAGAATTAACTCTTGATTTCAGCAAAATAAATCTTGATTTCGTTCGACTGAATCTTGATTTTATTTTTCTCAAATCAGTATTTATTTTTTCGGGAGAAAGATATGTGTTTATTCTTTGCGGTTTCGGTTGTTTTTTTCAAACTTTATTTTGTACCTTTGCAACGTTTTTGAATAACGGATTTTAACAAAAAACATCAGAATCAGATGAAAAGAATATTGGTTTTAGGCTCAGGCGGTCAGATTGGCAGCGAGCTTACAATGAGATTAAGAGAAATTTATGGCGGAAGCAATGTTGTTGCAACAGACATCAACCCTGCTCGTTTGACAGAGGCTATCCAACAAAGCGGTCCTATAGCTGCTTGCGATGCAACCAAGGCTGAAGAAATTGCAGCTATCGTTGACAAATACCAAATAGATACAATTTACAACCTTGTGGCTATTCTTTCGGCTACTGCCGAGAAAAACCCTATGCTTGGTTGGAATATAGGAATCGGAGCTTTGATGAACTGCTTGGAAATTGCAAGAGAGAAGAAATGTGCTTTGTTTACACCTTCTTCAATCGGTGCTTTCGGCGAATCAACTCCGCTTAACGGAACTCCACAAGACACAATACAACGTCCAAAGACTATTTACGGGGTTACAAAGGTTACCGGAGAATTGTTAGGCGACTATTACTTTGAACGTTTCGGCGTTGATGCTCGTTCTGTTCGTTTTCCAGGCTTGATTTCTAACGTATGCCCTCCGGGAGGTGGTACAACAGACTACGCAGTTGATATTTACTATGCGGCAGTTAAAGGAGAACAATTCTCTTGTCCACTAAAAGCAGGCACAATGTTGGATATGATGTACATGCCTGACGCTTTGGATGCGGCAATCAACATTATGGAGGCTGATCCTACGAAGTTGATTCACCGAAACAGCTTTAACGTAACCGCAATGCACTTTGACCCGGAAGAAATCTATGCAGAAATCAGAAAACATAAGCCTGATTTCAAAATGATTTATGAACACGATGAAACAAGACAAAAAATCGCTGATTCATGGCCAAATTGGATGGACGACAGTTGTGCAAGAGCAGAATGGGGATTCAATCCTAAATACAACCTTCAGTCGATGACGGTTGATATGTTGGAGAAATTGTCTAAGAAATTCGGAAAATAATTACTTTGATATTGGTTTCTCTCTCGGGGACTTTTGATTTGAGTCCCCGAGTTTTTTTTTGCTTACATTATATATATGAATAAGTTTTCGGGAATAATATATGCGATGCTTTCTTCGGCAACTTTCGGGTTGATTCCTTTGTTTACCTTGCCGGTGATAAAGAGTGGTATGCATACTCCTTCGATTATTTTCTATCGTATGTTGTTCTCGGTTGCGATGTTGGCGGTTTTGATTTTCCTTCGTAAAGGTTCATTCAAACTAAAAGGCAAACAAGCGATGACGATTTTTGGTTTGAGTGTTTTCTATGCCTCAACCTCGCTACTGCTTATTGAAAGCTATCTTTACATTCCCTCAGGCATTGCGACAACAATCAGTTTTCTTTATCCTGTTGCGGTAACTCTGATTCTGTTTTTCGGATTCAAGCAAAAGATTTCTTCTGTTACTCTGACAGCAATTTTGATTTCGATTCTCGGAGTCTTTCTTTTGAGTGGATTCGGTGCAAAAGGAAATTTCGATTCGGTGGGATTGATATGCGTAATTACTACAATATTCACCTATTCCGCCTATATAGTCGGCATAAACAAGAGTTCGGCAAACGCAGTCAATTCTCTGACACTCAGTTTTTATGTTTTACTATTTACTTGTTTGTTTTTCTCAATCAATGTCTTTGTTCGCGGAGGATTGGAACCTATACAGACGCCTTTGCAATTAGGTTCTCTCCTACTGCTTGGCTTTATCCCGACAGTGCTTTCAAATCTTTTTCTTCTCCTTGCTTTGAAACGAACAGACAGTGCTACGGTTTCTCTTTTCGGTTGCATGGAACCGCTCACGGCATTGGTTGTCGGGCTATGCGTTTTCAAAGAACAATTGGATATAATCAAGATTGCAGGTGCGACTTTAATAATCCTTGCCGTCATTCTCGTTGTCTTGAAAACAAGCAACAAAAACTCCGAAAAATAAAACAAAGAAACAATTTACTGAAATCAAGAACCATTTTTCTAAAACAAAGATTCAGAAAATTAAAACAAAGAAAGAATAATTCGCTTTCTTGATTGCCTTTTTTCTTTCAGCGCTTCTTTGTTTCGAGAAAAAGCAGTAAATTTGCACATTTAGCAAAAGATGTATTTTATTAAAGATTAAAGATAACGAATATGTTTACCGGAATTATAGAACAAACAGCCAAGGTTGTAGATATAAGACAAGAAGGCACTAACTTTCATTTTACGTTGACATGTCCTATTGCCGATGAGTTGAAGATTGATCAGAGTTTTGCACATGACGGATGCTGTCTTACGGTTGTGTCTTTGGATAAGGAGAAAAAGCAGTATGTAGTTACCGCAATGAAGGAAACGATGGACAAAACCAATCTTGGTACTTGGAAAATCGGAACCGAAGTCAATGTTGAAAGGAGTATGAAGATGGATGGCAGATTTGACGGACACATTGTGCAGGGTCATGTCGATACAACCGCAAAGTGCATCGATGTAATTGACGAAAACGGTTCTTGGAGATACTTTTTCGAATATCCTTTGGGAAAAGAAAACATCACAGTGCCGAAAGGTTCGATTTCTGTCAATGGTGTGAGCCTTACTGTGGTAGATAGCAAAGAGGGAATGTTCTCTGTATCGATTATTCCTTACACTTACGAGCATACGAACTTTCATAATTTTGCTGTAGGTACGATTGTGAACATAGAATTCGATGTTTTCGGAAAATATGTTCAAAGATTGTTGGAACAATACAGTCAGGCAGGCAAATGATAGACTACTCGTTTGAAGCGGATCGTTGTGTCATTGTCGGCATAACAACACCTGAGGTAAGCGTTGCTCAAACCGAAGAATACCTTGACGAATTGGCTTTTCTGATTGATACAGCCGGTGCGGTTGTTGTCAAGCGTTTTACCCAGAAATTGCCATATAAAGATTCTCGTTACTTTGTCGGCAGTGGTAAATTGGAGGAAATCAAGGAGTATATGAAGGCTGAGGAATTGAAATGGGCGGTTTTTGACGATGAACTCTCACCTTCGCAGGCTCGAAACATTGAAAAGTTTTTGGATTGCCACGTTTTGGATCGCACAGGTTTGATTCTTAATATATTTGCACAAAGAGCCGGAACAGCCCATTCAAAAACGCAGGTTTCCTTGGCTCAATATCAATATCTCTTACCGAGATTGACAAGAATGTGGACACACTTGGACAGACAAAGAGGTGGAGCCGGTCTGACAATGCGTGGTGTCGGAGAAACACAAATTGAAACCGACCGAAGAATCATACTTTCCAAAATTTCGCTCCTAAAACAAAAATTGGCAGATATTGACAAGCAGAAAACAGTTCAAAGAAAAAACAGAGAGTCTCTTGTACGCGTTGCCTTGGTCGGCTATACGAATGTGGGGAAAAGCACTTTGATGAATCTGTTGTCAAAAAGCGAAGTATTGGCAGAAAACAAACTTTTTGCAACTCTTGACACCACCGTTCGAAAAGTTGTCATTGATAATCTGCCTTTTCTTTTGACTGATACGGTTGGCTTTATCCGCAAACTGCCTCATGGTTTGGTTGAAAGCTTTAAGTCAACCTTGGACGAGGTTCGTGAAGCCGATTTATTGATTCATGTTGTCGATATTTCACATCCAGGATTTGAACAACAGATTGAAGTAGTTAATAATACCTTATCTGAAATCGATGCAGGCGACAAGCCGATGATTATGCTGTTTAACAAAATCGACGCATACACTTATGTAGAGAAAGAAGAGGATGACCTAACTCCTAAAACGAAAGAAAACCGTACTCTTGAGGAACTTCAACAAACTTATATGTCTCAAAGCAATCGAATCACTTGCTTCGTATCTGCAAAAAACAAAGAAAACATCGACAATTTGCGACAAACAATTTACGACAACGTAAAGACGATTCACGCAATCAGGTATCCGTACAATAATTTTTTATATTAATAAACAACTAACAAAATGGTATTAAACAGCGCTAATTTCCTTTCGTGGGAAGATGTAATCGGGTTCTTGAGAAATATTCTCTTTGATTTCGGACTCAAATTGATTATTGCCGGTCTTATTTTGTATATCGGTTTCAGGATAATCAAATTTCTAACTAAAAAACTAAACAATATTTTCGAGAAAAAGAACTTAGATAAGTCTCTTAGACCGTTTCTGATGTCTATTATCTCGATTTCGTTAAAAGCATTGTTGATTCTGACCGTTGTAGGCTACCTTGGAGTAGAGATGACTCAGTTTACAGCTATCCTTGCTTCTGCCGGAGTTGCAATAGGCTTGGCTTTGAGCGGTACACTTCAAAATGTGGCAGGCGGAGTTGTGCTTTTGGTTTTGCGACCTTTCAGAGTAGGTGATTATATCGCAGCTCAAGGTTATGAAGGCACTGTTAAAAGCATCTTGATTTTTCACACCACTTTGATAACTCCTGATAACAAAATCATAACTCTTCCAAACGGTGCATTATCTGCAGGAAGCATGATAAACTATACACACATGGAGACAAGAAGACTTGATTTGATTATCGATTTGGCTTATGGTGTAGATTTGAATGCAGTAAGTGCCGCAATGATTGCAATTGCCAAAGAAGACAAACGAATATTGGTTGAAAATGATATTGTTGTCATTCCAACGATCTCTCAAACTGCAATTTCTCTTGACTTGCGTTTTTGGACTAAAACAAGCGAATATTGGGATGTTATGACAGATATTCATACCAATGTCTACAATTATTTGGTTAAAGAGAACATCGCACGACCTTATACCAAAGTGGATATTATAAAATAGTAGTATGACAGCTAAGAATCCTCTAAGCATATTCAGTTATAAAAGAATCCTGCTACCCGTTCTTTTAGGCGTTGGAGTGGCAGGCTTTTTGATATGGAGGGATATGCAAAACGATAGCACGGTTCTTGTGAACATCATTCGCACATGGACGTGGCAAGCAACGGCTTTTTTACTTCTTGCCGTGCTTTTCGGAATTATGAGGGATCTTATGTACATGTATCGAATCAGACTCTTAAGCGACAAAAAACTTTCTTGGAAACAAGCATTTCAGGTCATTATGTTATGGGAGTTTGGCTCAGCAATAACTCCTTCAGTCGTTGGAGGATCAGCCTTAGCCTTTTTTATAGTATCGTTAGAAGGCATTCCGGTTGGCAGAAGCACAGCAATAGTTATGATAACCGCTCTTTTGGACGAACTGTTCTACATTGTGGTTACTCCTTTGGTGATTCTGTTTGTAGGATTCCAAAATGCGTTCAATACGGAATTTCGTTTCAATT
>DEPP01000137.1:0-9186 GCA_002358835.1 Bacteroidales bacterium UBA3389 | reverse complement strand
AGAATTCGGAGAGTTTGAAATCTTCTTATTGGGATATGGATTTATGTGTCTGCTGACCGTTTTCATACTTGTAGCGATTTTCTTCTTTCCCAAAGGATTCAGAACATTGCTTTACAAAGTTGCGACTTGGCGTCTGTTTCGCCGTTTGCAGGATAAGGTGCGTAAAATGGGTGATGACATAGTTACTTCCTCACAAGAGTTCAAACACAAAGGCTTTATATTTTGGACAAAGGCGTATTTATGCACAGTCTTTTCGTGGACGTCGCGATTTCTTGTACTAAACTGCATTCTGCTTGCTTTTTCGCCTATTGGAGATCAAGTTTTGGCGTTTGCACGTCAATTAGTCATGTGGGTGATTCTTTGTATTTCTCCAACGCCCGGCAGTAGCGGAGTAGCAGAACTTACATTACCTTTATTCCTTGGCGATTTTATGAAAGAGGGAACGCATGCTGCTATCGCTCTTCTTTGGAGAGGATTTACTTATTACCCATATCTGTTGTTGGGATTCATCGTTCTACCCTACTGGACAAAGAGAGTATTCAAGAAAAACAAACAAGCAAAAAAACAAAATCAAGTTTCAGAAAATTAAAACAAAGAAAGAATTTTCTAAAACGAAGAAAGAAAAAATTAAAACGAAGATTCGGTAAAAACGAAACAAAGACTTGATAATACGAAACAAAGGGAGGTGAAAATCAAATTTCACCTCCCTTTGCTTATTGTTCGAAAATAGAATTTCTTTTTCGCCTATACAATCTTTTCAAAATTGGTTCCGATATAAACTTGCGTTGCTCCAACACCGTATTTTGCCATCGGGGCATCGAAATAGTGTAATCCCTTGTATTTATCCAATTCTCTGCACAATTCATTCTTCAAAACACCTTGACCGACTCCGTGAATGAAGATAATCGTATTAACGTTTTCTATAATCGCTTCATTCAAACATCTTACTGCATATCGCATTTGAATGTCCAACATCTGTTCTTTTTCAAGCGAAGCATAGTCTTCAACCAATTCTTCTATGTGTAAATCCACCTCTGCAGTGTTTTTATCTATCAAATGCCTGCTTAGAAATGTTGCTGTCAAACTTTCAGACACTGTTTCTGCGTCAAACAAATCCATTTTCTCAAACGGTGCTTCGTTTTTGGTGTTAGACGATTGCAAAAACGTACCTACCGAAATCATTGTGCAGACAGGATAAATCACAGCCTTTTCTGCGAAAAATGCATTTTCAATAAAGCTGCCTTCGGTAAAGAAACGATTTGTCCTTATCTTTATTTCGCAATTTACAGGTAAGAAAACCTTGTTTGAAACATCGTCATGAAACATCAATTGCACACATGCTTTCTTCCAATTATCGATTTTGTCTCTTGAAACGGTGTTTAACAATACTTTCTCTTCCTTTTCCAAGGTTCCAAAGTCCTCCGAAACAAATCCTTCACCCTCTTGATCGAGCAAAACCGAGTAAATGACACGATGAGACGAAAAATTAACCAAATAAATGTCCATATCACCGTAAACCAACCACTTTTGCTCCTGAGGAACAAAGCAAAGATAAACTCCTTCTTCGGTTTTGTTTCTCAATTTATTCAAATATAAAGGAGAGATTCTCGTATCATAATCTTCGTCTTCAAGAGCCTCAAAATCGTTTCTTGATTCCGGTAAATTGTTTCTTGATTTCGTCGGATTGTTTCTTGAATCCGTTAAATTATCTCTTGATTTCGTTTTATCGATTTCTTCTTGTGGTTTGGGGCTTGCAAATATTGTTCCTTCTGCCTCTTGACAATATTCGAGTATTAAATCACTTACCAATGTCGGAATTTCGAATCCGCTGTCGTCTTCCACATTTGCCACATTTGTTGCCGCAAACGAACGAATCACTCCGCCACCTTTACTACTCAAAAACCTGACTCTGTCTCCTACCTTAAACTTTCCCATTATCGTATCCAATTAAAAAATTATCAAATTACCTCTTCGGCAAGCTGTTTTATGTTTACGCCACCGAAATTTCCCGAACTCATTATCAGAATATTGGTATTGTCTTCTGCATTCTGCTTTACAAATTGTACAAACTCGGAACTATCGGTCGTAACCTTCAACCCCTCTTTATCAAAAGCCTTTTCGACAAGTTCTATCGACAATTCCTCCAAACGTTTCAACTCAATAGCATGATGATTATAATAAACCAACGCTTTGTCTGCTTTGTTCATACAACCCTTGTATTGTTCGAGGAAATTCTTCGAAAGAGAAGAAAATGTGTGAAGCTCCATACAAGCTACCAATTTTCTGTTCGGATATTGTTCTTTAACGGCTTCAATTGTCGCTTTGAGTTTTGAAGGCGAGTGAGCAAAGTCTGTATAAATTGCTTTGGTATCATTGCTTGCCAAAAGCTCCAAACGTTTTGCAGCACCTTTGAACGACTGCATTGTTTCAAGGAAACTGTCGCGGTTTATGCCGAGAGATTCGCACGCAAGCATAGCCGCATTCATATTTATCATATTATGTCTTCCGAAAACCAACATCGGATATTCCTTATCGCCGTTTAATACTATCGTTTTGCCATTCTCAACTCTAAAATTCAAACCATTGTATGGCATAGTCTTTATATCATTTCTGACATTTGCAGCAATATTTCGGATATTCTCATCTCCATCAAAGTAAATCAAACGTCCACCGTTTTCAATCTTGTCGGCAAAAATCTTAAACTGCTCTACATAATTCTCAAACGTAGGAAAAACATTGATGTGATCCCAAGCTATTCCGTTAATTATTGCAATATCAGGTTTGTAAAGATGAAATTTAGGACGTCTATCTAAGGTTGAGGATAAGTATTCATCACCTTCCAAAACCATATACTTGCTATCGTCCTCCACTTTCACCATTACCTCAAATCCTTCCAACATCGCTCCAACCATATAGTCGGTTTTCACATTCAAAGTTTGCAAAGCGTGCAATATCATTGCAGTTATGCTTGTCTTTCCATGACTTCCTCCGACTACAACTCTGATTTTACTGCTGCTTATCTCATACAAATATTCCGGATACGAGTATATTTTCAGTCCCAACTGTTTTGCTTTTATCAATTCGGGATTATCTTCTTTTGCATGCATACCCAAAATTACCGCATTTATGTTTTCATCTATCAAATCAGGATTCCAACCTATTGTCTTGGGTAGTAATCCATATCGTTCTAAACGCGATTTTGCCGGTTCGAAAATTTCATCATCACTTCCTGTAACTTGGTAGCCTTTTTTGCATAAAGCTATCGCCAAATTGTGCATAGCACTGCCACCGATAGCAATAAAGTGTACTCTCATCTTGTATTTGTTTTTAGTTATTACGTTTAATCTTGTCCGTGTCTTCTTTTTGTTTTTCTCTTTCTGTGATAGTCGAGTATGATTTCAAAGAGCATCATTCCTATTCCTATGGATAGTCCGTTTGAAACGGCATCTTGGAAAGAATATTCCTCACCAAATCCTAACCAAATACCGATAAATTGGAATAATGTGTAGATTCCGAAAACCACAACCGAAACAATAAACGTCGTTGTCAAAAATATTACGGATTTATTTAAGAAATTTCTCATCTGTTTTTAGTTTTTAGAGTTTCAATATATTGCAAAGATACTTTATTTTTTGATTTTTTCCGACCTAAATCAGAATTCTTTTGTTGCAAACAACATTCTGTATTTATCTCTGAAGTCTTTACGGATTTCTGTTTTATAACCCAAGTTTTTGAATATGACTTCTGTTTCCTCTCCCAAAGCTTCGTTGATTTCCAAATAAAGTTTTCCACCTGTTTTAAGACTGCTTTGAGCTATCGAAACTATGTATTGATAAAACACAAGCGGATTTTCATTCGGCACAAACAAAGCCATATGAGGTTCATAATCGAGAACGTTGGCTTTCATCTGTGTTTTCTCACACTCTCTTACGTATGGAGGATTTGAAACTATTATATCGAATTGTTCATTTACCTCAAGAGCATCAGTCATATCGGCTTTGATAACTTCAACTTCTACATCGTTATGAGCCGCATTTGCTTTTGTTTGCTCCAATGCCTCATCGCTTTTATCGAATGCAAACACCTTGCTATCGAATAGGTTCTTTGCCAAAGCAACTGCAATACAACCACTACCACAACCAAAATCTGCTATCGTAAGACCTCGTTTCAATTTGTTCTCTTCAATAATCAAACCCACCATTTCTTCAGTCTCGGGGCGTGGAATAAGGACTTTGTGCGACAAAAGTATGTTTACATTTACAAAATCGCAATTTCCAAGTATGTATTGCAAAGGACGATAGTGTTTTAAGTCCTTTATGGCAAAATGAATCTTCAACAGTTCCGATTCACTCACCGTAAGTTCAGGTTCGGAAAGAGCTTTGAGAAAACCGATCCCTCCAAAACGTTCGAGTAAAGCATAAATCAGACTCGAAATCTCTTCTTTCGGATACATTTCTGCCAATTCCTCTTGGGCAAACCTTACTATATCTTTTACTTTATTTGATGGTATTCGCATTTTTTCATATTTTTGCGGTTGCAAATTTAAGAAAATATATGCTTACAGAAGACATCAAATACATGGAACGTTGCTTTGAATTGGCTCGTCTTGGAGCCGGAAGCGTCAGTCCTAATCCCATGGTTGGGGCTGTTGTTGTCTGCAACGGAGAAGTAATCGGTGAGGGTTGGCATCGCAAATATGGCGAGGCTCATGCAGAGGTTAATGCAATTGCATCGGTAAAAGACAAAAGCCTTTTGAAAGATTCTACTATTTATGTCAATCTTGAGCCTTGTTGTCATTGGGGTAAGACTCCTCCTTGTGCGAATTTGATTATCGAAAGCGGCATTAAGCGTTGTGTGATAGCCAATACAGACCCTAATCCAAAGGTTTATGGTGGAGGCATCAAATTACTAAGAGACAATGGTGTAGAAGTGATAAGTGGAGTTTTAGAAGAAGAAGGCAATTTCTTAAATCGTCGTTTCTTTACCAACCAAAGACAAAACCGTCCTTACATTATAATCAAGTATGCCAAGACTGCCGACGGCTTTATCTCACCTGAAGACAAAGGAGCTTGGATTAGCAACGATGCAATGAAAGTTTGGGTTCATAAACAAAGGACAGAAGAAGACGCAATAATGGTTGGATACAACACAGTCCTAAACGACAATCCTCAATTAAACGTCAGACACTACACAGGCAGAAATCCCAAACGTGTTGTCTTCGATCGCAATCTTAGTTTGCCGAAAGAAAGCAATATATTAGACAATACACAAGACACCTTCATATTTAATCACATCAAATCTTCACAAGAAGGTAGAAACACCTTTATTAAGATAGACAACAGCAGCAATCCCCTACCCCAAATAATGAAACACTTGTATGAAAACAGAGTTTGTTCCGTTGTTGTTGAGGGTGGAAAAAAGACAATCGAGATGCTGATTAAAGAAAACCTATGGGACGAAGCCTATGTAATAGTTGGCGAAACCACTTTCAACAAAGGCATAAACGCTCCTAAGATTCCGATTGCTCCAACAAAGATAGAAAACATAGGAAACAACAGATTGGAATTCTATCTAAACAAATAAATTACAGCATTTTAACTTTAAGTAAAATAAAACGAAGTTTCAGTAAAATCCTTTCTTGGTTTTAGAAAATTAAAACGAAGTTTCAGAAAATTGAATCTTCGTTTTATTTTTTTGAAACAAAGAAACAATTTAAGCAAACGACAAACGTTTTACACTTAAACTTATTTTCTAAAAATTATAAGCTATGAATAATTTTGTATTTCAAAATCCCACCAAATTGATATTTGGAAAAGGAGAAATCAAACGTCTTTCCAAATTGATAGATAAAAACAAAAAAATATTGATAACCTATGGCGGTGGTTCTATAAAAAGAAATGGTGTTTATGAACAAGTAATTAAAGCCTTAGAGGGCTATGATATTGTAGAGTTTTCAGGAATTGAAGCAAACCCTGACTATTCTACTTTGATGAAGGCAGTGGAAATTTGTAAGACTCAAAACATCGATTTCATTCTTGCAGTAGGTGGCGGCTCGATTATCGATGGTACGAAATTCATTGCAACAGCCGCAAAATTCGATGGAGAAGATGCTTGGGACATCCTAAGCAAAAAAGAAAGACTTCCAAAACCTATGGATTTTGCTTCAGTTTTGACACTTCCGGCAACAGCTTCCGAAATGAACAACGGAGCAGTTATTTCAAGAAGAGACAGACAAGAGAAATTGGCTTTTCATAACCCTGAAGGCTATCCTAAGTTCTCCATACTCGATCCCGATGTTGTCTTAAGCTTACCTGCAAAACAAATCTCAAACGGCATAGTAGATATTTACGCACACACATTAGAACAATATCTTACAACGTGTTTGGACACCAAGGTAATGGATCGTTGGGCTGAAAGTCTGCTTTTGACCTTGATTGACGAAGCTCCTGAACTTTTAAGTGAAAATCCATCATACGATTCTCGTGCAAACTTCATGCTCACTGCAACAATGGGATTGAACGGTTTTATATCTATGGGCGTAGATGAAGATTGGGCTACTCACATGATAGGACATGAATTGACGGCTCTTTGTGGTCTGGATCACGGAGAAACACTTGCGATTGTGCATCCGGGAGTTATGGACATAATGCGAAAAGAAAAACATGGCAAATTGCTACAATATGCACGCAGAGTTTGGAACATAACCAACGAAGATGAAGAACAAGCAATTGATATGGCTATTGAGAAAACCGAAAACTTCTTCCGTTCCATCGGCAAAAAGACTCGTTTGAGCGAATACGGCATTGGTGATGATATAATCGAAACTATAGTCGAACGTTTCAAACAAAGAGGTTGGAATGTTGGCGAACACGGAATCGTAACCCCTGAAAAAACTCGTTTGATTCTCGAAAGAGTAAAATAAATCTTTAAGTATCAACATTGAAGACAAAAAAAGAGAAGTCAAACAGCGATTTGCTTCTCTTTTTTGCTTTCTTCGCTGTGTTTTTATTTGGGAACACCGAAATAAATTAGTACCTTTGCCGACTAAAATAAGATTGTAAGAATGAAAGTTTTCAAAATAAATCTCGGCTCTGAGAATCCATCTCCGACAAGTGGCAGATTTTGGACAAAAACTCTTGTTATGGCGTTAGCTATCTTCATAACATCGTTTCTTTTGCCTTGTGTGAAAGTTGATTCTGTGATTTCAGCCGTCATAGCCGCAGTTGTGATAAGTCTTTTGAATGCTTTCCTTAAGCCGCTTTTGGTGTTGATTTCCGCTCCTTTGATTTTGATGAGTTTCGGTCTTTTTCAGCTTATCATAAACGCCTTTATAGTCATTTTGACCTCGCGTTTGGTAACAGGATTCAGCGTTTCCTCTTTCATTGATGCGGTTTGGTTCAGCATAGTTGTAACAATCGTAAGTTTTTTGCTTGACCTGCCTGCAAAGATTAAAAGAGTCAAACAATCCTTTTCTCCTTTTGAAAAAGAACAAATCAAAGAAGAAGATTGTTTTACCGAATATCAAGAAGTGGATTCAGAGCAAGAAGATAACGATAACAAAGATAAATAATAAAAAAACAACATATATGCAAGTTTGTCATAGAATAGATGAGCTGCTTTCTTGTGTAGAAAAACTGAAACAAGAAAACAAAACAATAGGTCTCCTACCCACAATGGGAGCTTTGCATCAAGGACACCTATCTCTTGCAAAGAGAGCAAAGGAAGAAAACGACGTTTTGATATGTAGCGTATTCGTCAACCCGATACAGTTTAACAACAAAGAGGATCTTGAAAAGTATCCGAGAAATCTTGAAGCCGATTTGGAGGCATTAAAGACTGTTGATTGCGACATTGTTTTTGCTCCTTCGGCAGAAGAAGTCTATGCAGAGGAACCAACAGAAAAATATACCTTTGGAGCTTTGGAAGAAGTTCTTGAAGGACCTCAGAGACCCGGACACTTCAATGGAGTGGCTACAATAGTGCATAAATTATTCAATTGGTCAAAAGCCGACAAGGCATACTTTGGAGAAAAAGACTATCAACAAATAGCAATCATCAAAGATTTGGTAAGACAATACGAAATTCCGATTCAGATTGTAGAGTGTCCTATTTTCAGAGATGCAGATGGCTTGGCGACGAGTTCAAGAAACGTAAGGCTATCACCCGAAGCAAGAAAGATTGCTCCCAAAATTCACGAAATTCTTGTCAAATCAGCAAACTTAGCTCCTAATATGTCTTATTCACAAATCAAAAGCTTTGTTGAGTGCGAGTTTAAGATAAGAAAGGATTTCGAATTGGAGTATTTCGAGATTGTTGATGCGAAAACGCTTCAGCCTATCAGACGTCCGAGCAATAATGGTGCAGTCGGATGCGTTGCCGTTTGGTTGGACGGAGTCAGATTGATAGATATTCAAAAGTATTAGAAAGACACCTTAAATCCTTTCTTGAATACAGAAAATCAGAATCAAGTTTCAGTAAATTAAAATCAAGTTTCAGTAAATTAAAATCAAGTTTCAGCACAACGAAACGAAGAAAGAATTTTGGTAAATTAGGATTTGAACAAAAGCATACAAAGAGACAATAAAACCAATGAACAATATGGAAAATAAAATAGAAGTTTCAAAAGAAGAATTAAAGTTCTTGACTCAACTCTCTAAGCAATTCCCTACCCTACAAGCAGCTTCCACTGAAATAATTAAGTTAGAGGCGATTCTTCTTTTACCAAAAGGAACTGAGCATTTCGTAACAGACATTCACGGAGAGTACGATACGTTCAATCATATCTTATCTAACGCCTCTGGAGCGGTGAAAAGAAAAATCGATGACGTGTTCGGACATTCTATTTCAATAGCCGAGAAAAACCAATTGGCGACTATCATTTACTATCCGGTGGATAAGCTAAGCCAATTGAAGAGTAAAGGCATTGTGAACGACGAATGGTACAAGCTTACTTTGAATAAATTGGTCAAAGTAGCACGTCAAGTAGCCAAAAAGTACACTCGCTCAAAAGTTCGTAAGGCAATGGATAGCGAATACGCATTTATAATAGATGAATTATTAAACGAAACAACCTCCGACAAGCAAGCATACTACGATTCCATAGTTCAAAGCATTGTTGATTTGAAACGTTCAGACAAATTCATCGAATCTATATGCGGATTCATAAAAAGAATGTTGATTGATAGA
>DEPP01000092.1:5746-13101 GCA_002358835.1 Bacteroidales bacterium UBA3389 | reverse complement strand
GGGAGCCGAACTTGGGGGAGCCGAACTTGGGGGAGCCAACCTTGGGGGAGCCAACCTTGGGGGAGCCAAAAACGTACCTTTCATCCCATTGACTTGCCCTGATACAGGTGCATTTGTGGCCTGGAAACAGTGCCAAACGAGCGACAGTTTGGTCATCGTAAAGCTCCTGATTCCCGAAGACGCAAAGAGATCATCGGGAACCGGGCGAAGGTGCCGAGCGGATAAGGCGGTAGTGCTTGAGATACAGGACATAGCTGGAGAAGCATTAGAGGGCGTTGTGGCAATATCGAACTATGATCCACTGTTTACCTACGAAGTTGGGAAAACGGTTGAGCCGAGAGAGCCGTTCGAAGACTGCCGCTGGAACGAGTGCGGGAGCGGTATCCATTTTTTCATTAACCGCCAGGAAGCGGTGAATTACTAAGGGGAGAAGCATGAAGATAGACGAGGCTTGCATCAATCATAACGCACTACGGCTTATCAACGAAATCGTGGAGAGTCCGTATGAGTACGGTGATCAGGATGAAACCGCCGACCACTTACGTCTGCTGACGCTTGGTGCGGTACGCGGTGTGCTGGATATGGCAGCAGCGATGAAAAAGGCGCTGAGTGTTGAGCAGGAAGGAGCGGATGATGAGTGACCTGATCAGCAGAGAAGACGCGATTAACGCGATATATCACCACTTTCCGAACATGACCATGGGGGAGTGCGCGAATGTGCTGCACGAAGTGCCATCCGCACAACCAGAAATCATTAGGTGTAAGGACTGCAAATATCAAGATGAAAACTGGAGAAGGGTGTCTGTTAGATGGTTGCCGTGCATGGACGTGCGGACTGGTAGCAACTGGCATTGCGGGAGCGCAGAGAGAGGTAAACAGGATGAGTGATTGGTTTGGTATTATGCTGACGATTTTAAGCGTTTTTACAGGAGGGTTTGCCTTGGGGTACAAGTGTGGAAAGGAGATTGGAAATGAGTAACGCAGATACTCTCGACAGAAATGTCGAAGACTCAATTTCACGTAAGGCGGCAATTGACGCGCTTGGAGAAAGACCGCTTGTGTGGTCTGATGATGACCAGTATGTGCTTGGGGAACGAAACCAATATGACAGAGACAAGCTTGTAATAGAAACCTTGCCATCCGCACAGCCGAACTTGCAACCAACTTGCAACCAACTTGCAACTGATTGTATAAGCCGTCAAGCAGCTATTAATGCTGTATATGAATCTTCAATTGGCAGGCAAATGATTAAAGGGCATAAAGATCTTATTACAATATTAAAGGCCTTGCCATCTGCACAGCCAGAGCGGAAAAGGGGAGAGTGGATTTCTGATGAAGATGGAAATATTTATTGTTCTGTCTGCGGCAGAACCGGCGTAGGAGAATCTTTTTGTGAACATTGCGGAGCAAATATGAAAGGAGAAGAAGAATGATAATTAACATTCCACTGCAAATTGACGATGCTACTATTCAAGGACAAATCAGTAAGGATTATGAGAAAAAGGTAAAAGACATCATTGCTGTAAGGATTGAGGAAATGCTTGCAGACGAATATCGTGGAGGATATTGGGGAGAAAGCAAATCGATTAAAGCTAAGAAGGGTCTTGCAATGCTTGTTACTGCCAATATTGAGGAATTTTTAGATAGCAATCGTGATGTGATTGTGGAAGCCGCCGCTAAGGAACTTTCCGAGAGGCTATTCAGGACGAAGAAAGTGAAAGAGGCAGTTGCGAACGTGATAGAAAGGGAAAACGGAGATGAGACTGATTGATGCAGATGCGCTGATGGAAAAAGTGTGGGACGCAGATACAAGGATGGGATATGTCCAAGTTGTTGATAGGGGTGATATTGAAGCCGCTCCTACCATCGACCACGCGTACGGATTCCCGCTTGAACACCTTGCTTTTATTGCGAGAGTTATGGAGGAAGAAGGGGTTACCCCCGGAGAAGTTGCAGAGTTGTTGCGAGACGTTGGCAAAATATCGGAGATGGTCGTAGATGTTACGCAAGCCATACGAGAGGCAGTTCGCAGAGACGACAATCCATCCCATCCGTTCGCAGACGGTGTAATGATGAAAGAGTGATGGAGGGAGGAAAAGGATGATATATGCAGACGGCTATAGCATAGAGCAGTATCCGAACCGTAACTACATCAAGATTACCTTGCCACCAACTGCAAAGACGGCAATAAGCACGCTTTTGGGCGCACGTCTCAGAAAAGAAACACTTGCGAACGATGAGCTTACGGTAATCCTCGTTGCCGTTAAATGGATGTATGAGTGGAGAGGAGAAGAGGATGAATAACAAAGAAGCGGCTGAATTTATCAGAAAATACGTGGTAGGAGATAATACGAAATGGGACAACGCAATATTCTTGGCATACTGGGCTCTACAGAAACAGATCCCCAAAAAGCCATTACAGGCTTGCGGTCATGCGACAGAGCGTTGGATGAATTATTGCCCGATATGCGGGCAGAGGATTGACTGGGAGGCTGAGGATGAGTGAGGTTAGGCTGGTCGATGCGAACACATTATTGGAAAAAGCATGGGACGCTGACACAAGAATTGGGTTTGTGCAGGTAGTCGATGTTGGAGACATTCTTGATGCGCCTACCATAGATGCTGCGCAGGTGATACGCTGTAAGAATTGCAAACACAGTGACGAATCGCCTCTTCCATACGAGGATCTGTGGTGCAATGTTCACGAAATTTATTGTACATCTGCTTGGTTTTGTGCTGACGGGGAAAGGAGAGAAGAATGAAAGAAATAATCATATTGGTCGATGATCACACTGATACAGAATTTGATAAGGCACCGGAAATCGTTCGATGTGGAAACTGTGAATACTGGAAAGAAGGAAGCGGCATATTTGATTTTTCACCGTACTGCGAACTGACAGCGACAAAGTGTGACGGTGAGCACTTCTGCTCATGGGGAGAAAAATCTGTATTGCGTAATCAAAATTAGTATTGGCTAACTATGACGCAAATACGTGATTTTTTATCAAAATCCAATACGCAATACAGATTTTTCTCTATTTTTAATAGAAATAGAAATAGAAATAGAAATAAAAAAATATATAATATAAGAAAAAAGTGTATTAGCGTATTGGATTTTTCAAAAAACCACGTAACCATGCGGGTTTCAGTGCAATACAGATTTTGATTACAGAAGGAGTAAAAAATGGCAAGACCACCGGATCAAAGCTATCGTATAGATAGAAAAGGATTTAACTGGGATAAAGAATTAGAATACACCGCTGACGTGAAGAAGCTCCATAAATGGATGAGAAAACACGGATACACCAGAAAGGCCATGGTGGAGATTGCCGGGATCGGGTTTGATAAGGCACGATTTATTTATGCCCGTGGGAACTTCAGCTTATATGAAGCCAAAAGACTTGCTGTCGGTGTAGGAATGAGTCTGTATGATTTTATTGATATATTCCTGTCGGATATATATCCGGTAACCGATGGGGATTATGACTTGGAGGAGGAACAATGAGACGAGAGTGGTCAGACGAAGAACTCGAAACACTATATGATTTTTTTGATACACGGAAACCAAACGCAGAAAACGCACGAAGGTGCAGGGAACTTATTCTGGAGAGACACGGTGTGGATCGGTCTATCAATTCAATCCTCAGTGCATCCCGTAAAAAGAGTAAAATTACGATAAAAGTTTGGGCGGGGCATTGGACATTTAAAGGTAAACTGATTAAAAAGAAGGAGCCCACTTATCACTGGCTTTGGAAAACGGAATATAATTAAGCTAAAGATAAATCATATAAAGTGACATTTGAGTGCAGATGATGTAATCTATACGTGCGACACGATGTAGCCAATACGATCAGTGCGACGGCAAAAAGAGTCGATGAGGTTTTGGGAATTACCCAAGAGAAGAAAAATTCCCAATTATAGTGGTATAGCTCAGTCGGTAGAGCGGTGGCCTTATAAGCCATGTGTCAATGGTTCGAATCCATTTACCACTATTCTCTCGTTGGGAATTCTTTCCAAATAAATTATAGTTGCTTTTTTCCGACGGGAGAGTTTTTGCCCCTTCGCCAAACTGGTAAGGCACGGGTTTTTGGTACCCGCATTTGTTGGTTCGAATCCAACAGGGGTAGTTATTAAAATACGGAGGGATGATAGTGAAAAAAACAAAAGAAGAGTTAATATGTGAGATCATTAAAGAGGCCGAAAAGATAGTAAAACATGGAGGAGGTGGGATCCGGTTTGTCCCAGAGTATGAAGAGGACGATTCCCATAAGAACCGTAAGTGAGTTTGAATCCTGTGATGACAGATGGTTCAAAGTGCAATACGGAATTACTTGGAAAACAACACACCGTTCTTGGATAGAATCGTGGCAGTATCGAATGCTAAAAAAATTTATCAACGATGGTAGACTATGGAAAGTAGAGAATTTATCGAATGGTTTGTAGAAAGTGAGATTGAAGATCAGGATGAGTATTTAGTTCAAGCGGAAAAAGTATGTTATGAAGGATACGGGAGGGAAAACGAATGTATGTTATGGTAAGGCCGCATTTGATCGGAAGCGCACCGGTAGACATAGTAGACGTTAAAGATGTTCCTATTAATGACGGCGATATTATTAGGTATAGTTTACCGAACAATCGTGTGAGAACTGGAACGGTACTACATGAATATCAAAAGACACCAGATGCGTGTGCGCTGATGTCTGTATATCGGGAAGAGTATGTCGATAGCAAGACCGATCAAATGTAGGATCATACTGCCGGGATTCCAGATAACCGGGGAGTTGAGTATATCGAACCTATCAGAATTTGATAAGTATTTAAAACGATACCACAAGTGCTATTCTGGAAACGAAGAAGTAGACGAGTTAATATTTGAAAGCATGAGGTTAATAAATTGTGGGGAAAGAGAAAACATTTGAAAACAGAATCAAGGATTTTCTTAAAAAAGAGGGTTGCTATTTCTTCAAGTTTTGGGGTACAATGTACACACGCGCCGGTGTTCCAGACCTGATCGCCTGTGTCAATGGATGGTTCGTTGGTATCGAGGTCAAGTCAGAAATTGGACAGGCAAGTGAAATCCAGATGGCAAACATAAGTGAGATACATCAGAACAAAGGATTTGCTGTTGTTGTCCATCCGGAAGAATTTGAACAGTTGAAGGAAATGATCAAGGCGATCAAATCCGGAGATATAGTAAAAGCAAATAAAATCGAAGGAGGTATGCAAAAATGAAAGCAAAGGACTTAATGGTAGATGGCGAAATGCCTTTGGAGGATCTGATCATCTTCCTCAGAGGTATTATATACGCCGAAGAGTTTTATCATTTTACTGACACGGTAAAATTCGATACCATGGAAGCAAAGGAGGAGAAAGAATAATGGGAATCCCTGTGTTTGTTACTGGAAGATCTGGCACTGGAAAAACGTATTCTACAAAACGTATTCCGAAAGACAAGGCATGTTTTATTTCAGTGCAAAAGCCCCGTCTCCCTTATCGTGGAGATTTTGAAGAGCATTATAAAACAGATAGGACTTTTACGATCATACAAATTTTAAAGAGCACCGAAAAAAAGATCGTAATTATTGACGATGCCCAGTATCTTATGGCAAATGAGTATCTGCGCAGAGCGGATGAGAAATCTTACGACAAGTTCACCGATATCGGTGTATCTTTTAGAGAGTTAATTGATACCGTTGATGAATTGCCCGAAGATGTAGTAGTATATTTCATGTGGCATACTGATACAAAAGATGGGATCACACAGATGAAAACAGTCGGAAGAATGGTCGATCAGTATATCACACCGGAGGGTCTGTCTGACATCGTTCTGGAGACGGCTGTGGTTGATGGGAAGTATTACTTCATGACGCAGAACAACGGTCATAACGGCGTAAAAAGCCCGGAAGGAATGTTCCCGGAATTCTCCATCGACAACGATCTTCAATATGTTGATGATGCTATCAGAAACTACTACTATTTCGAAGGTTCGAAAACTGATGAAGAGATTAAGGAGGAGGAAGTTGAACACATTGGTGAGGTAGAACCGCCCAAACGTAGAGAAAGAAAGCGTAGGGCAAGCGAAGAGACGGCTGAACCTGTTGGGGAAGTGGAATCACCGAAACCCAGAGAGAGAAAGCGTAGGGTTTCTGAAAGCGAAGATGATAGCAGTGAAGAAACTGCTGAAAAGGCATACCAAAAAGCACAAGAGTCAAATGAACGGCTCGGCATTGATATGGAACAGGAAAAGAAACGTGCAAGAAAGAGGAGGAATGAAGAATGATCGACCTGAGTAAGTATGATAAGAAAGTAAACCGCAAAGAACTCGAAGAGCAGATGAAGAAAGCTTCCGAAAATAGCTTTGATCCGATTCCTGCCGGTGACTATAATGTTAAATTGGAAAAGCTTGAACTCAAGGAGAATCAGAAGAACAATCTTATGATCTCTGCTCAGTACCGCATTCTCAATGGCCCTGAGAAGAATAAATGCCTGTTCCAGAACATCACGATCTCTGGTACAAAGAACGATGGCTTTATGCTCCATCAGGCCAAGGAACTTATCAATAATCTTGGATTTGATATTGAATTCGAATCCTATGTGCAGTTTGGAGAAGAGGTAGAGGAAATTGCAGATAGTGCTATCGGCGAATTATATGACATTAGACTGTCCTATAACGGAGAGTACCCGAGATTCAATTTCATCTAATCTTAATTATTTTAAGACCGTGCATCCGAGGAAGGGTATCCCTTCCTCTCACGGTCTTAATAGCAAATATCCTGTGTATTTAAACGACTATTTGGTGGAGGTACCGGATGAACCTTGTTTTTTATGACTTTGAAGTTTTCCCTCAATTCTGGTGTGTTACATGCGCCGTCATTGGGGATGACGTATATAAATTCAGTTCAGACTACGATGAAAAGCACTTGAATAAAGATGATCTGTGCGATTTTTACGAGTCTCATTCGAAGGACATCTGGATCGGATACAACAATAAAGCGTATGATCAATGGATAATGAAGTCGATTTTAGCCGGGTTTAATCCGTGGCAGATGAACACATGGCTCATTGATATGAATAGAAACGGCTGGGATTTTAGTGCAGCGCTGAATAGCTACCGCATGATAAACTATGACTGTTTGCACGGCTATCGGTCGCTCAAAGAACTCGAAGGATTCATGGGTGAGAGGATCAAGGAGACACCGGTCGATTTCAGAAAGGAAGATATTCTTACACCAGAAGAAATCGAGCTTGTGTTTCAGTACAATGAGCACGATGTTGAGCAGACAATGAATGTATTTTTCGAGGACACCAGCCGGTTTGATGCCATGGTTGCTCTCGTATCAGAATATCGGCTTTCT
>DEPP01000092.1:2229-5722 GCA_002358835.1 Bacteroidales bacterium UBA3389 | reverse complement strand
CTTCCCCCGGAGTATGTTGGAAAAACTGAGGCCGGTATTGTAGGATCCATTCTCGGATGCAAAAAGCATAAGTATGATGATGAGTGGGAGATCTCCCTTGTGGATACACTTAGGATAAAAAAGTATGCGCACATCATGTCGTGGTACAAAGATCCGATGAACTACAAGCTCGGTCAGAAGTTAAACGTCCATGTTGCAGGTGTTCCCCATACTTTCGGTCTCGGCGGGATACACGGTGCAGTTGAAAAATATCATGGGGTCGGTCTCATCGTCCATGTAGACGTTCAGTCAATGTATCCGTCGATCATGATCCGGTACAATATGCTGTCCCGTTCGGTGTCTAAACCGGAATTGTTTACGGAAATTTACAATAAGAGACTGCGCTTAAAGGCAGAAGGGAAAAAGAAGGAACAGGCTCCTTACAAAATTATTTTGAACAGTATGTTCGGAATATCTGGGGCTTCGTTTTCGGAAGCATACGATCCCAGACGTAATCACGAGGTCTGTATCAATGGACAGTTATTGACACTGGATTTGATCGAGCACCTTGAACCGCACTGCCGCTTGATTCAGTCAAATACCGATGGTCTGATCATTGAAATACCGGACACGGATTCGGCATGGGATAGAATAGACGACATCTGCTATGAGTGGGAGCAAAGAACGGGGCTGAAGCTGTCTTTTGACGTTATAAAAGAGATATTTCAAAAAGACGTAAACAACTACCTGTTCATTCAAGATGACGGAAAGATCGTCACTACGGGCGCATACGTAAAGGATAAGACATCGCTTGATAACGACCTTCCTATCGTGTCAAAAGCTGTGCGAGAATACATGGTGAGCAAAACGCCGGTTGAAGATACAATCCTTAATTCGAACAGCCTTATTGATTTTCAGAAGATCGTAAAGCGTTCGGGAAAATATATGTATGTGTGGCACAACGGACAGATCATGCAGGACAAAACCTTCCGGGTGTTTGCTTCAAAGGATGAATCAGACTCATTTATCGGGAAGCAGAAGAGCCCGGGTGCTACAATCGAAAAGTTTGGGAACACACCGGATCATTGTTTTATAAATAATGATAATATTACCGGTTCTGGGATTCCGGACAAACTGGACAAGAAATATTATATCGATCTTGCAATTTCGAGATTAAATGATTTTGGAGTTGAAAATGTATAACTTATACAAGGGGTATATTCCCACAAAAAATAAATCGGCAACAAAACGATTTAAAAATGTTGAGCTCGACAGCCTTGAGGATGTTCAAAATCTTAGTGAGTATGCCGGTGTTCTGAACGATGACACCATATTGATTGATGTCGATGATATGGAGCAGTCAGACATCCTTCTTAATATCGTGAAATCGGAAGGATTAAAGTGTAAAGTTTACGCCACAAGCCGTGGCAAACATTTTCTGTTTTTGAACACGGTAGTGAGTAGATGTATGACAGACGGATCTCTCGCATGTGGCGTTGCACGGGTCGATATTAAAGTCGGTGTCCAGTATGAAGTGCTGAAATTTAATGGTGTATTACGGGAAGTTCTCTATGACACCGAAGAATATGAGTGCTTACCTAACTGGTTAATTCCAGTTAAATCGACAAAAATATTCTCACGTATGGCAAATGGTGACGGCAGAAATACCGCCATATTTAAGCATGTGAGTCTCTTGATGCAGAGCGGGATCAGTAAATCTGATATTATAACCGCCGTAAAGATGCTCAATAAATACGTGTTTACAGATAAACTCCCGGATGATGAGATTGCAAAGCTTCTCCGGGATGAGAGGTTTGCGAAGCCGAGCTTTTTCAAGGGAGAAAAATTCTTACATGCCGAATTCTCAAAGTGGCTGAAAGATACTTATAATATGTGCAAGATCAATAATGATCTTTATACCTATAACGGATACTGCTACACCAACGATATTCGAGAGGTAAAGCGGCAAATGATTCAGGAGATCCCCACCCTCAAGGACACACAGCGCACCGAGGTATATAAATATTTGGATCTTATTGTGGACGATCATGCTGAGAGCGAAGCGCGATATATCTGTTTTGATAACGGAGTGTATGATCTGTTGACGGATGCACTGCTTCCGTTTTCACCGTCATATATTGTGACAAACAAAATAAATGCTGATTATGTTCCGAACGCTGAGAATCCAATCGTTGAAAAGGCAATGATTGATTTCGCCAATGGAAACGAACAAATAAAGATGCTGCTTGAGGAAATGATCGGATACTGTCTGTATCGCAGAAACGAACTCCGCAAAGCGTTCATCTTAGTTGGTGATAAACAAAACGGAAAATCCACCTTCTTACAAATGCTGAATGCGTTTGTGGGAATTGATAACACTGTCGCCCTTGACCTTGCTGAACTGGGCGACCGTTTCAAGACAGCACAATTATCCGGTAAGCTTGTCTGCGCCGGTGATGATATCGAAGATAACTTTATCAGCAATCTGGCGATATTCAAAAAACTTGTTACGGGAAACCCGGTAAACGCCGAGAGAAAAGGGCAGGATCCTTTTGATTTCAGCAATTATGCCAAGCTGATATTCTCTGCCAACAGTGTTCCGAGAATGAATGATAAAACTGGAGCAGTCATGAGCCGCCTGATCCTTGTACCATTTAGCGCACATTTTGAACCGGGGGAAGAGGGATTTGACCTTGAGATTATAGATAAACTCACAACATCATCAGCAAAGTCATATATTGCACGTATAGGGATCAAAGGATTAAAGAGGGTGTTAAAGTTTAGAAAATTCACCACAGGAAAAGAGATTGAGAAAACACTCGATGATTATATTACAAATAATAACAGCGTTCTTCTTTATTTACGAGAAGAAAAACCGAAGTTGGAACACGAGCCTGTTGGCGATAAGTTTGCGCAGTATCAGCTTTTCTGTTACTCAAATAATATTAAGCCGGTGAGTAAGATAAACTTCAGTAAAATAATAAAATCACACCTTGGATTCGAATCCATCCCCAAAAACATCAGGGGAAAAGGTGTAAGATGCTTTGAGAAAAGCCCCTCGTCATAAAGACGAGGGGTGAATTATAGGGGACGGAAAACACACACACACACACTATTATTATATCGTATCTATACAAAATGTCAATAAAAATGACCGGGGGAATCGAGTCAAGTAACCCCGGTCATCCATCTATGGAGGCACACAAATGCTATAATTATATTAGCACATTTAGTCAGCAATTGCAAGATATTTTTTATTCACCCAGCCATTCGCTTTCTTCAGATGTACCCAATTTCCTTTCACTTTGTCTACGGTATCGACATAAGAAGTTCCAAGGACTTTCTTTACCGCATACGTAGCACTGGCTCCCCTTCGGCAGTTCAGTCTGGTGGTGGGATGAACCCTCTCACCAAAGAAGCCATCCTCAAGTTCTTTGATCTTGGCACGGGTGATCTTACCAACGATGCCGTCCACCTTCAAACCTTGGGCTTTCTGAAGTTTCTTCACGGCGGC
>DEPP01000092.1:0-2158 GCA_002358835.1 Bacteroidales bacterium UBA3389 | reverse complement strand
CAGCAGAGGAAGATCATACTGATCGGTGTATCCGAGATCATTTAACTGCTTCTGAAGTTTCTTAACATCTTCCCCAGTGCAGCCATATTTAAGGTCACGAACCGCTTCCTCATAGGGCGGCTCGTAAATGGCATAGATCTGCTTCTGAGGATACTGAGACTCCTTAATGTAATCAGACTGATTTCCACCGAGGCTTGAGAAATACCCGGATCCTGTATAAGTAAAATCTTTGTAAGCAGAAGTTATGTGCTTTGCAGAATCATACGTCATGGGCGGATCGCTCTTTAAAATAAGAATGATAGTCCCACGCTTTATGGTATAATTTTTCGGAATCTTATTTTTCATGTAAAGCTTTCCGACTCCGTTTTTATCTGCTTTTTCAAATTCTTTTAATAAATAGTAGCAGTTATCTTGTTTCTGTCCGATTTTAGCGAGTAATCCGAGCTGGTTAAGCATATAGGACATCGAGATCGCACACCATGAAACCTTCGCAAATGCACCGTCATAGAACCACTCGATCATGGTTCTGACGATTCCGTTGTATTCTTTTACCCCTATATATTTTTCGAATAAGTCAGTTACGGTTTTCATTTTTCTTCCCTTCCCACAATATCGTGATCCTCAAAATATTCATCTGATTTTATTTTCAGAATGCTGTTACAAAATGCCGTGAGAGCAGTTGCGGTGAGACCCACCTGCTCCGCATACGGCAGATCCCATATCATTGCACATGCAATGTACAGTGTAGCAAGAGCGGAGATCAGAATTCTTGTGATAAATACGATTCTGTCATAAGTTAAATTGTGCATAATTAATCCTCCTTTTTTGGTAGCCAGTTTGGAATAACTATGTCGTTTTCCATAAGCCATTCCGTAAAAATGTTGGTTAAAACCCAGTTTCCGTGCAGATCCTCAAAATAGTGCTGCCCAAGTCTTAAAATATCAGTTTTCTCATTCGGGAAATCCCGAATCATAACCATCAACTGAGTCCTCAAATCGTCTTTTTTTATCAGCGCAACTTCTTTTTTCAGATCATTCAAAGACTCTTTGATTCCATTCAGTTCCGCTGATGTTTTGTTTTCAATCGCTTTTTTCTGTGATATAAGATCAAAAATTTTAGTGATCAAAATACCAAGTACACCGCACACGGCTGGAATTATTATATCCATAGTGCGCCCTCCTATTGCTGTAATAATTTCCTCAATTCTTCAGCCACAATTTGTGATATATCAATATCACCAGAACCAAGGATGCTTTGCCCATTGATCGTTTTGATATTCTGCCCGGAGACAAGGAGATCTTGCTTCCTATCAATCAGATCTCTTGCCTCCTTGTCCTTAATATCGTATTTTACACCTTTTTTTGTAAAACTAATGCAATATTTTTTCATGGTCTTCGGTTATTCCAACTAAGTATTTAGGTATCGTATATTAATTCAAAAACTTGTACGCCATGGTCTGTAAACACAAGCTCGAATCCACCTCCAGTCATTGCCGTTGTTTGATAAGGTGAATTCATATCATAGTCCTGAAGAGTATTGTCCCACGGATAAATGGTGACGTCAGTCAATTCTACCCTCATATAAGTGTAACTAATGTTTTCCAATACGTTAATTGGCACGGGATCGTTATTGGAATCGAGCAAAGTATAGGTCTTTTTCACAGGACGAATAAAAAACACAAGAGAACAATATTTTTCAATGAATTGACTCAGTTCATTGGAATATATCTGATTCCCCACCACGTCAACGTTTCCAATATATTCATAATGAGCGCCAGACCATTGATACGGAAGATAATAAGTGTTCTCTAATGCGTTTTTTCCGCCAAGTGTCACTGGAGTAACGATCTTAGGGGCGGTTTGAGGTGAAATATAATTGTATTCTTTTCTCCAATTAATCAGTGTGTCTCTAAACGAAAATTCGATATATTCGTCGTATTGATCACTCCAGACTCTTCCGGTGGATTTATACAAATATGTCAGATAGAATAAATATATTGTCTCACCATTTTCAATTCTGGCTTTATATTCATCAAAATCCTCGTCAATGTTTCCCATGCAATCTACATATATAAGATTGAATGACCCACCTTCACCGCCGCATGAGCAATCCATCTCATGCCATTCGTTATCATGGTAATAGTAAAATTTGCCAGTAT
>DEPP01000062.1:1939-3399 GCA_002358835.1 Bacteroidales bacterium UBA3389 | reverse complement strand
GATGCTATTCGTAGAATCCCGGGTGTCCTTGATGCCAAGCAGTATACAATCCCGGTAGAGTCTGCGTTGGCAACTGTACGGAGCGGAGAAGCCCCTGAATTATCTACAAGAGAAAAGCACATAAGAGAGTGCTTTGTTGTGGCTGAGGAAGGCACTGATTTAGCACAAATTGAAAAAGAAATCGTGACGATGCCGAACTATTTTGCAGATTACGATACAATGGTTCACTTTATAACCGAAGAGGAGATGAAAAGAAATCATAGCGGTATCCCTCACGGCGGCTTTGTCATTCGAAGTGGAAGAACTGGCTTAAATGGAGAGAATCAGCACATTATCGAATACAGTTTGAAACTGGATTCAAATCCTGAGTTTACCGCTTCCGTCCTCACGGCGTATGCAAGAGCGGCGTGGAGATTGTATGAAAAAGGCGAAAGCGGTTGTATGACGGCTTTTGATATCGCGCCTAAATATTTGAGTGAAAAGAGTTCAAAGGAATTGATTGAAACGATGCTGTAAATCAGAGTAACTCTTCCAAAAAAACAAAATAATAAAAGCATAAATAGCGGTAGAGAACTTAGAAACTCTCTATCGCTATTTTTTGCATAAAAACGCCTACCTCATACACGAAGACAAGAAATGTATGAGGTAGGCTATAAATAAAGCAGATTTAGTTTGGGTTATGCTTCTTTGTAACACTCGAAGATTTCGTTTACACGTTCAGCTTCTTCTTTTTTGTTTTTTGTAAGTGCACTCACAACGGGAACCACTACCATTGAAATCGCCATTGCAGCAACACCCATTTCGGGGGATTTAGCTGCGGCAGCAGAGAAACCGGACTGCAATGAAATTACGAGAGTTGCGCCGCCAACGGTGAGAAGACCGGAGAGGATACCTGCGTATGCGCCGATTTTGGTGATCTTCTTGGAGAACAGACCCCAAATGTAAGGCCCGATAAAACAACCGGAAACAAGACCCCAAGAGAAGGACATAAGGCTAACAATAATCGGTATATTCTGTGTTGCAAAGATAAAGGAACAAGCAACGAATGCAAGGCAAAGAATTCTTGTGAGGAGCATCTGATGCTCGGGGCTTGTTTCCTTCTTTCTTATGGCAGGAATCAAGTCAACGGCAACTGCAGAAGCGGAAGTGAGAACAACCGATTCAAGAGTAGACATAGATGCAGAAAGTAAGAGGACCATAATTACTGCGAGTAAGGTAATGCCAAGTGTGCCATTACCGAGAACTTCCATCAAAACGGTAGGAATGATAGAGTCGATACCACCTTCGGGAAGCTGACCGCCAAGAATAAGTCTTGAGGTAGAACCAATGAGGTATGCACCACAACCGATTACAATGCAGAAAATAGTAGAGATAATTGTACCACGCTTAATAGCGGCAGTATCTTTAATAGCGTAGAACTTACCAATCATCTGAGGAAGACCCCAAGTACCAAAGCTTGT
>DEPP01000062.1:0-1912 GCA_002358835.1 Bacteroidales bacterium UBA3389 | reverse complement strand
AGCATAATGTTGAAGCAAAGGAACTTAAAGGAAGAACCGCCAAAAATATTCGTTAATTGAGTGCCTGTTGTAGGATTCGGATCTCCGGGGAGTGACTCGAAGTTACCAAGGTTCTGGAGGAGACCGCTAAGTCCGCCAACGTTTTCGTGGCTAAGCACGGCTACAACCAAGCATACAACACCAACTATCATAATGATTCCTTGAATCAAATCGGTATAAGCGGTTGCAATATAACCACCGGCAACAAGGTAAACAGCGGTAAGTGCCGCAATAATCAACATCCATACCCAAGTTTCAACGCCGGGGAAAACTACGCCGAACAGAGAGCCAAGACCTTTGTAAACGGCAGCAGAGTAAGGAACAAGGAATACGAAGATAATTACTGCCGCCAAAATTTTCATTCCCTTTGAATTATAACGTTTTTCAAAATAATCAGGCATTGTACGTGCGCCGAGTTTCTTTGTCATTTTTCTTGTTTTGTTTGCAAACAGCAGCCAAGAAAGTAAGCATCCAAGGATAGCATTACCGATTCCGATCCAAATTGCGCCAAGACCGATGTTCCAACCGTGCTGTCCTGCATAACCGACGAAAACAACTGCCGAAAAGTATGTAGTGCCGTAAGCAAATGCACTTACCCAACCGCCGATTTTTCTTCCACCAATCAGGAAGCCATCAAGTGTTTTGGATTTGCCAAAGCTGAAACAGCCGATGAGTGCCATTGCTATTGCATAAACTGCAAGAGCAACGAGAGTGTAAATTTGTGCGTTTGTCATTTTAATCTCCTCCTGATGAGAGCCTGTAACACGCACTGCATTTAAGGCTTGATTTTTTCTGCGTTTGATTATATAATATAGCACAGCATTAGTCAAACAAATGATTTTGATGTTTGCTATCGAAATTTTAGATGACGAGGGAAACTTGAATGGAATTACGCAACTTAATTACTTTTACTCACGTAGCAGAGCTTGGTAGTTTTACAAAAGCAGCAGAACAGCTTGGATATTCGCAATCTACAATCTCTTTTCAGATTAAACAACTTGAAGAAGAATTGGGATGCTTATTGTTCGAACGCATCAACCATACTATTACCCTTACAAAAAGAGGACACGAGCTTGTGATGTATGCCCATCAGGTACGTGCGCTTACAGATGAATTTAAAGAAAGTCTAATCAAAGATGAAGAAATTTCCGGTCATATCCATATTGTAACTCCCGACTCTGTATGCGATGATATGATAAACTCGCATTACATTGATTTTCACAATAAATATCCGAATATCTCAATAAAGTTTACAACTGCAGATACCCTTGTTATGTTCGATATGCTTGATCACAATGAGGCAGATGTTATTATTACACTCGACAACCACTCTTATAAAAAGGATTACGTTATTGCAAAAGAGGAACCCCTTTCTATGCACTTTGTTGCAAGTTCAAAATCTAAGTTTGCCGGTGTCAAAGGGCTTTCTATAAAAGATATTGTGAATGAACCATTTATCTTAACTGAGTATGGGCAAGGCTATAGGCGTGTTTTTGATAAAGAACTTGCCAAAAGATCACTCGATATTACCCCTGTTCTTGAAATTGGTAGAACGGATATCATTACTACAACGGTTGCTAATAGCGATATGATTTCATTTCTTCCCGATTTTGTTACAAAGCCTTTGATTGATTCAGGAGAACTTATCTATATTGATGTATGTGATATGAATTTAGAAATATGGAAACAGCTTATATATCATAAAAACAAGTGGATTTCCAAAAGCTTAAAAACGGTTATTGAATATATTATTGCAAACGATTTTTTCGATTAAAGCGAAAGCAGGAACCGATTTTTTTCGATTCCTGCTCTTTTTTTACTTCTTCAATTTTTCCATATCATTTTTACGGATTTCTACACGTCTTACCTTACC
>DEPP01000120.1:11176-25302 GCA_002358835.1 Bacteroidales bacterium UBA3389 | reverse complement strand
TCTTCATACCTTATTTTATTTAGTAAAACCTTAATTTAATTTTCTAATTCTTCGTTTCAATTCTCTCCTTTTCAAGAATCCTTTTCAACAAAGCCTCACTACCTGCATTGACATCAATCCAAGTCCTTTCGAAGTCTCCTGTGTACCACGGATCTGCCACATCGGCACTACTGCCGACATAACTCATCAACAAGCGAACCTTGTTCAATGAATCGTTTCCTACAAAGGGCACGAGGTTTCTGAGGTTGTTTCTATCCATTGCAATGATGTAATCAAATTCTTCGTAGTCTTGCTTAGTGATTTGTCTTGCTCTCTTGCCCTCACACGAGATATTATGTTCTGCAAGTTTTCGTTTTGCAGGCGGATAGACAGGGTTTCCGATTTCTTCTCGGCTTGTAGCACATGATTCTATATGAAACCTATCTGCCAAACCACGCTTTGCAACCATATCTTTGAACACAAATTCCGCCATCGGACTTCTGCATATATTACCATGGCAGACAAACAAAACCTTTATCATATCTCAAAACAAAAAAGTTAAAATATAAAACTCCAAGAGTCTTTTATTATAAATATCAAGACTATTATTCCATAGACCACCTTTAACAGTGTGCCTGCCAAAAAGCCGACGAACGAGCCGATTGCCGCTTTCATTGCATTGTCTTTATTACCTGCCATCATCTCTCCTATATATGCTCCGAGGAAAGGCCCTAAGATAATTCCGAAAATGCCGAACGGTCCTATCGTTATACCCAAAACAGGCAATACAAACAAACTTATGATAAGCCCTATGGTGCTTCCTCTGACTCCAAGTTTAGTACCACCGAATTTCTTTGTGCCAATAATTGGAATCACATAATCAAGTATTGTAATTATCACAGCGATTACGCCCATTACAACAAGATAGGTGAGGTTTATAGGAAAATTAGGAAGAAAAATCAATATCAATATACCAAGATAACTTAGCGGAGTGCCAGGTAATCCGGGCACTATTGCTCCTATTATTCCTATTATGCCTAATAATATGGCTAAAACAATGATGATATATGTCATAACTGTTTTTTTGTTTTATTTATTTTTTAAAGCTAATTGTTTTTGCATAAATTAAGCATATTATAGTTTTGTAAATGTTGTAATATTTTAGGAATGTATTTACTTCCTGTAAACATCATTTGTTTTCTGCTATTCCAATCAGATATATTGTCGTTTATATAGTTTATTAATTGAATATTGTCTAAGTTTTCAATATTTTGTTTTTTTTGTTCATTTAAAATATAATCTATGGTTGATAATAATTCTAATGAATAATTTGCATAATATCCTCGTAGAAAGTTTTTTGTTTTATTGCAAATGGTTTTATAAATTATATTATTGGGATCGTTAAAAAAATCATTTACATATTGTATTGTGTCATCTAATATCCAAATTGATTCAAAAGGTTTTTTCTGCATACCTGCCATTCCTTTAATGTAACTACCATTTAAATAATACATTACATGTGCAATTTTGCCACCAGAATAAGGTCCGTAATAACCTCTGTCGAATTTTATGTTAAATTCTTTTTGTGCTCCAAACCGTTGTAAAAAATAAACTACTTTTTCTGCTGTAAATAACGAAATAAATTCACCATACGAAACAACATCATGCAAAACATCAAGAAGCATTGCTCTCGCTGGGGTTAATTTTATTCGTTCTGATTTTATTCGTTCAATTATAGCCTCAGATGGTTCATATATTCTTATATCACATTCAATATCATTGAGTGCTTTTAATATCATTTGCTTTACGCGATTCCAATCTAATCCTCCGTTATGGGAACCTAAAGGTGGGATTGCTATGGATTTTATTTCAAGCTCTATTATCTTTTTCTTTAATTCAATAAGACCCTTTTCTATGTATTCATATTCTGATGGTTTTTTCCAAGTTGTTTTTGTGGGGAAATTAATAATGAATTTGTCTGTATTAATAAGATTGCATTTTGTAATTAACAATTGTCCAATATTAAATTTTCCTTCTTTGCATAATTTTCTGTATATATTATAATTGTCAGGAAATTTTTCTTTGAATTGCAAGGCAATACCTTTGCCCATAACACCTACCGTATTTACTGTGTTTACTAATGCTTGAGCATCATCATTAAGCAAATCTCCTTTGATAAATGTAAACATAACTTAAAAATAATAATTAGGTTTTATTTCTATTTTTTTATCATTTATGCCAAAGTTTATTAATTTTAATTTAGCATTTTCATTATATACAACATATCCACAAATATGTTTTCTGTCTAATTTATCTTTTATTAGCAATTCAGCTTCTTTTCGTCTTTTTAAATCTCTGTCAGATTCATTAATCCAATAGCGTGCATAAACATCATTATAATTTATTTTTTGATTTACTTCACATAGATATTCTTTTGTGTAAAATTCTGTTAGATTATCTAAAGCGTGTCCATCTGAAAATAAACATTGTATATCATTATCTTTTATAATATCTTCTATTTTTATTACACAATACACAATACTCTCAGCATCTTGTTGTTGTACTCCATTGAGACCGTTTTGTATGACATAAAGCATAGGTGTGCGTGGTCCGAAATAAAAAGGAATGTATTGATTAAGAGGTGTTTTGTTTATTATTTTTTCTTTCCTTTTTTCAATAATACCATTATCACCAATAGGTTTATAATCTTTATAAGCTATAGGAGAAGAATGAATAACAAATCCACTTTCCTTAATATATGGAATATTGTCAATATGCACCATTCTGAAACCATATTTTATTTCTTTGCTTGAAGACATTTCTTAATAGAAAGTTTTTGTTTTATTTATTTTACCTTCAACACTTCGCCATTATCCTTGACTATTGTTCTGTACCATTTCTCAGGATATTGAGGTTGGGAAGGAGAAACGCATTGTCCTTTTCTGTAAGGGTTTTCAATAAATTTACCATCTGCCTCTTTCTTCACATTACCATCAATATATTTGACAAGCAGATAATGTTTCAACTTGGTCCATGTGTCAAAGGTTCTCTTGACTCTTTGGTTTGAGAAAGTTGTCATAAGGTTCTTTATCTCAGCCTCGGATTTACCTTCCTTGACTGCAAGCAATATCTCTTCATCAAATGCCTTTGCATCTTTCACAAAGCCTGTCTCCAAATTATATTGCTCTTTTCTTATGTCTTTTATCATATCCGAGTAGCGTGTGTAGGCGTAATTTGTTACGAAATTAAACAACCAAAACATGGAAGTCTCGCTGTATTCTATCATTGCTCCGTTTCCTTCTTTTAAGTGTTCACTTACTTGTTGCAATGCTGTGTAAATCGGCATATAGACGGTTGAATAAGTGTCATCAACTCCAAACCACATCAATCCTTTTGCAAAAGTCGGCATATTCTCTCTTGATTCTATAACCATAGAAAAGCCTGTCTGTTGTGTGGATATTGCTCTCTCGTGAACATATTCTTGTCCATCAACGGTGAATCCCATTGGTCTCCAACGATAAGGGCAAGCAAAAGGTCCGGCACCAAGATCCTTTGTCATATCCATTTGAGTTCCTTGGAAATGGTCTCGCATTAGTTCCATAACATCTTGAACCGTCAAAGTCTTATCAGGTTTTATCCAAAGCGGCATTCGATTTGTCAGATTATGTCCCATTGCGTAGTCTTCGTATTGCTGCATTTGAGAATTGCAACGGCGGAAAACAGACCATACTCTCGACTCACAGCCTCTTGCAGCAGAGAAATTGATTGGTGCATAGGTATCTGAGAAAGAAAATTCTTGGTCTTTGCCTGTGAAGTAGCCCTTTTGACGTGCAAAAGTGATTACATCGTGGCTGTAAACCACCTCTACTTCGGGACGGAAGATGTGTTTAAGGTTTTTAGAGTTGATACTCTTGTATGATTTCTTTACTTGCAAAGGGAAAGTCGTGATTCGAGCGTGATTAGCGTGTGCAGAAATGTAGCCTTCCGGTATTTTCATCGCTACCCATACTGCTCCTTTCTCTTCACCCTTTCCAATAATTTCCATAATCCAAACTTCCTTGTCGTCTGCTATTGAAAAACTTTCACCAGATGAACAATAGCCGTAGGTTTCTGTTAGTTCGGCTATTACTTTTATTGCTTCTCGTGCATTAGATGCTCTTTGCAAGGCGAGTCTTATCAGGCTTCCGTAATCGATTGCAGGAGTTTTGCTTTCTAATTCGGCACGTCCGCCAAAGGTTGTTTCGGTTATGCCAAGTCCAACTTCGTTTGCATTGCGTATTATGGTATATGTACGTTCCACTTGCGGAATAGAAATCAATGGTCTGCCGTCTCCGTAGTCAAAAATCTGTATCATTTCGCCCGGTTTGTGCAATCCGCCGGGTAAATAGTATAAATCGCCGTAACGAGTGTGAGAATCCGCAGCGTAAGTTATCATCGTTGAACCATTAGCCGAAGCTTTGCGAGTAACCAATACGCTTGTGCAAGCAAAGGATTGAGCGAATGCAAGCACTACAAACAAAACACTGAAAACAATTTTCTTCATATCCATTCTTTATTTTATCGAATGCCAAAGATACAACAAAGAAACGAAATCGCAGGAAGAATCAGTAAAGATTTTTGTTTTCGCACTCTTAGATTTTGGCGGAGTTTCGCTGTGAGGATTGGCGAAAAGGAGAAAAGGAAGTCGGAGTTGAGGAAAACAAAACGAGCGTTCGAGTCGGGAAAACACCCTTTCGAACGCTCGCTCTCTTATTCCTTATATATTATATATAGGATGCGTGTGTTATTCTACGATTATCTTTTGTGATTTCGCAGCCTTAGCACCTTGAACTTTTACAACGTATGCTCCTGATGCAACTCCACTCAAGACAAAGTCAGTCTTCTCTGTTTCGAATACTCTTTGACCCAAAGTGTTGTAAACAGTTACTTTTACGTCTTCTTGTGCTGTGATTGTGATGTGACGGTTGCTGTTTATGATTGTTACATCCAACTCTTCTACATCTGCAATGCCAACATTCTTTTTAACCAACACTTTGAATCTGTCAGCGTTCTCTCCTGTTAAGATTTCTGTAGAGTAGATTCCGCCTTCAACCATGTCGATTACTTCTTCGCCATCTATTATGCTTACAGCGTAACCTTCAGGCAAATTAGTCAAAACAAAGTTCATAACAGTATCCTCTTGGCTGCGAACGTTCATTGTAGCATAGTAAGGCAATTCTGCAACTTCTTCTTTAATCAAAGCGATACCGTCAGTTACAAAGTATGGCTCTGCAACTCCTGTTGTAGCGAACATTTTGTTAGCATCAAAGATATCATATCCTTGTTCTGCATCTTCATTGTGTGCAAAGTAAACTCTAACTTTATCATTACCGTTTTGCAAAGTCAATTCGATAAGTTCGTTTGCAGAAGACTTAGCTCCTTGATTATAATAAGACAATTGATTTTTATTAAATGTTACAGACTTTGTAGCATTTGCATTGAAGTTTACAAAGAAACCTTCAGTCATTAGAATATCTCCTGTTTTCTTATAATCGAAAGATGTTCCGTTAAATATATAAACTCCCTCTCCTTGTATTGAAGTTACAGAAGAATTTTCAAAAGTATTTGCATCTAAGAACTTACTTACACTCAACTTAGCAGGATAAGGGTTAGATAAAGCCATCCAATAACCATTTTCTGAATTAACTATTGTTTCTGAAACTGTAAAGTTACTGTTGTTCAATTTATAAGTTGCAGTTGCGGTATCTGGATATGTGCTATTTGTCCTTGCACCAAAGTTATGAGTAGAGAAAGTAATCGCTCCACCATAGAAAGGCCAAGCAAATGCACCCTCAGCTGCTTTCATTCCATCGTGGTAATGAGCCCAAGCATCGCTCCATTTTCCTTGTGAGTAATTGTACTTAACCATCGCTACGTCTTCATCAGTAGGTTTAACTGCTCCTAAAGTGTATCCAGTTTCAAAAGGTGCTCCTACGAAAGTCCAAGCATCAACTGTCTTGTTACCAGAAACTATTTCCACAATACCGGGAACATTGCCTTCTGTCTCGTTTATCAACTGTCCTTGTTGAGTTATTTGAAGTACACCTTTGTTTTCTACAATCTTATATGAACCTGTAATTACCAAATCGTGATTAACGATTACTTCGTGTCCTGTGTTGATTGTTATGTTTGCAAGATCTCCTTGAGGAGGGACAGCATTACCAAGCCAAGTATTAGGGTTGTTAAAGTTACCATTTTGTTTAGTTATAAATGTAGCTCCCAAGGTTGTGAAATCTACAGTTAAAGTTCTAGTATAAGATTCTTCTTCATTATTATTATCTGGATTATGTCTAGTGCAATTAAATGTTACTTGTGCAGTATAAGATGTTGAAGGAGTTAAATTGTTAAAAGTATATTCTGTTTGTCCTTCGCTAATTTGATATGTATTATTACCTAATTTAACTGTACTAACGCTTCCTTGCCAAGTTATTTTTGCAGATGTTGTTTTTATGTTGCTTAAGGTTACGTTAGCTTCGCAACTTGGATCAACATAGAAAGTAACTTGTTGTGGTACTGAAAAGACATTTTCATCACATTGTGACTTAATAGTAAATACATAAGGATTTTCACTTGCAGGCAAAGGTTGTTGGCTTGTGATAGAAAATGCGTTAGTAGATTCGTCTTCTATAGTAATTTCCATGTCTTGAGTAAGGTCTCCTCCCGTTACTGTCAAAATAAAGGTAGATTCTGTAAATGATGTGTTCGCACCTTCACCATTAACACTCCAACTTGCAGTGAAGTAATTATTTTCTTCCTTTGTAACTGTAAATCCTGTTGGAGTTTCACAAATAACTTCTTCCACATCTTGATCTTCATCTCCAACAATCAAAACTACTTTACCATTGATTACTTCAAAATAGAAATTCGTATCGCAAGTATTTGCATTATTTGGATTTGGACATCTTGCTTTATTAAGTGCATCAGCTATACATTCTTCACGAGTATCTTGACAGTTTGCAATATTTGTTGTTGGATTATAGTTCCCAGAAGTAGTAATAAACCAACCAGAATTTACACATTCGTCACTAGTATTTATTGTATCTCCATTTATTGTTCCAGAAGAATATGTGTTCTCTATAGAAGGTCTACTACCTCCTAAGCTAGAGGCTGAAAGTGCATTTGCATAAACAATACCTTTTGCTTTTTCTCCAGTAACAACAACAGCTTCTGCGACACATAAATCTATCTCTGCACCAGGATTCATAATTCCACAAATACCACCTCCAAAAGATTGAAAATTATCAATAGTTGAAGAATTATTTGCAGTTACATTACCAGTAAAATAACATCCTTTTATTTTACCAGTTGCACTCGAAAAAGCATTTCCTATAACAGTACCCATACTTCCAACTAATCCTCCTACATAACCTACTCCTGTTACGTTTCCGTGTCCTGTACAATATTGTAGAGTTCCTGAATTATTACCGATAATAAGTCCTGTTGAACCATTACCGTAGCTACCTGACTTTACTGTAGAGTTAATATTTCCTATAACATCGCAGAATTCGATTGTTCCACCATTTGCTAATTCTCCGCAAAGCAAAGCAACTTTAGTATATCGTACGCTATCCCCTGAAATTGTTATGTCAGCATTAAGATTAAGATTTGTAATCTTTCCGCTGACAGATTTAAACAAACCTACTTTTTCATTGTCGTCCTCTACAGTGAAACTTGCTTGGTAGGTAATAGTCTTATTGTTTCCGTCAAAAGTTCCTGAGAAATTATTCCTAAAGAAATTATTACTTTCAGAGTACGTTCCCAAGTCAATATCTGCCATTAACTTATAAACTCCAGAAGTACCTACATTAAGAAAATCTGCCTTATTCCAAATCTTCGTTGTATCTGTTTGTGCGAAAGTTACTCCACAAAGCAATACTGCCACTAAACTTAAAAATAATTTTCTCATAGCTTATTCCTCCTTTTTGTTTTTGGTGTTACGATAAACCATTGTTCCTACTGCTGCTCCGCCTAAGCCTAACAACAAAAGCGTTGCCGGAGCAATCGGAGCTCTACGAAGACCGTCTCCACCGTTTCCGGTAGGATCGTTAGCCGGACTGGTAGGAGTTCCATTCGGCGTCGGCTGTGCAGAAACGCCCAACGTCATTGCAAAGAACGCAACAATCATTAAAAATTTTTTCTTCATTGTTTTTTTGTCAGTTATTAAGCATCGACTCGTCGCTTCTTTAATTTGTACTACTTTATTTGTTTTTTTATTACTCTATATTATAAGGATAGGCTTTCATCCTCTTGCTTTCAAAAAAAATCATCCCTAAGGAGACTTTTATCACAGCCTGTAAAGGTACATAAAAATTCCCCCCCCCACAAAATTTACGGCGATAAATTCTTATTATATCTTGATTTTATTTTCTTCAAACTTGATTCCCAACTACTTAAAGGAAGAAAAATTTTGCACGATTTAGGAGTGTTTTCCTCCCGCAAAGGCTGAAAAAGTGTCGAAAAAGGCTTCTTTCGATGCAAATTCGGATTGTTTTTTGGGGTTTTGGGTTTGGTTTGTTTTGGGGTGGGTTTCCCTCTCGGCGGATTGCTTTCTGATTATTCATCCTTTGTATCAAGATTTTTCCGATTAGTGGTACTGTCAGTACCGGTTATTGGTACTACCAGTACCAGTTAGTGATACTGTCAGTACCAGTTAGTGGTACTACCAGTACCGGTTAGTGATACTGTCAGTATCAATTAGAAAAAAAAATCTGATACTAAGTTTCGGATTCCGTTCGGGCTGTTTTGCTTATCTCAAAACAAAGATTCAGCCGAACGATTCTTGATTTCGCTCGGCTGATTCTTGATTTTATTTTCTTGAAACAAAGTTTCGGAAAATTGTTTCTTTGTCTTGTTGTTTTTAACTTAGAATGTGCAACTTACACCCAAAGACGGCATAATCGGCAATTGGTCTACTCGTTCGGATGTTATACGGTTTACATAGAAAAGGTTGTTGCGATTGTAAACGTTGGTAACGCTTAGGTTTATTTCCAAGATGGAACGTTTTCCTATGTCGAAGCGTTTCTTTGCCGAAATGTCGAAACGATGGTAGTCGGGCAAGCGTTTTGAGTTCAAATCGCCATATATGGTTGTCAAGGTGCCGTTTTGATTTATCCAATCGGTGCTTATGCCGTCTGACCAATCGACATATTCCATCATTGAGGCAGTCGGAGTGAATGGGAATCCGCTTCCGTAGTTCCATCTCAAACTCAACTCGAAGCTTCTGTCCATTCCAAATTGGTAATTGCACAAGATATTGACGTTATGTCTTCTGTCGTAGTGCGGTGCATAAGTGAAGATTTCGTTTTCCTTTGTTACCTTGCCCAAAGAGTAGATCGCCCAAACGTAAAGTCTGCCGTTGTCATATTTCAACGATACATCTCCTCCGTAGGCGTTGCCATTCTCGATGATATATTCTTTTCTCAAATATTCGGGTCTTGTTTCGTGCTCTTTATCATCTGCAAACAACTTGTCTTTATTTGCATTCGCCATGTTCGACATAGTCTTATAATAGACTTCGAGGTTGAATGAAAGGTTGCGAAGCAGGTCGTATTCGATTCCAAAGATGAGATGATTCGATTTTTGAACGTATGAGGTAATCGTATTATCGTTAAACTTACTCACTATGTTCAAATCGGGACTTACTGTCAGGTATCCCGTAAAGAGATTGACGATATCGCGGTCGCTTTTCGTATCCATAAAGACTTGTGAATAGACTCCTGCGGCTGCTTTCAAACGGAAATTATCCGAAAGGTTGAGTTTCAAAGATAAACGCGGTTCGGGAATAAGGCTCGACAAGGATGCGTAATAGGAAGCTCGGAAACTCGGTTCATAAACCAACCTTCCCGCAACGCCTTTGAAGATTGCGTAGGCGGCAAGCTCGGTCGAATAGTCTATAATCGTATCGTTGACTGAGAAAAGCGACTTTGTGGTGTTTCCTAACATATTCATACCGTATTTAAGTCTGTTCTCGCCAAAAAAATTCGTTACGGACAATCCTACATTAAAGCCTCCGATGTTACTCATTTGAGAGATATTCGTTGTCGCTTCGGACATATTCATCGTATAATCTGAATAGGCAACAACGCCCTCAATAAGCGATGAACTGCTTCCCGGTAATATCAAAAAATTTGCTCCAAAGGCTCTGTTCTGCCAGCCAAAATCGGCAATGGCTTCGTATTGGTTTACTTTGTCGGTAAAGTTCAAGGCAAAGAGATTAAGTTTCGTTCCATTGTCTGTTGCAAGCGTCAATTTTCCATAAAGGTCAAGATAGTCGTATGGCAGTTCCTTGTTCATGTATGAATAAATCGAGGTCGAGGTTTTTGAGAGATAGGAATTCTTTGCCGATAGAACGTATGACATACTGTAGCCTCGATTGTCCTTGTTCTTCAATAGCGGTCCTTCAAGCAAAAGATTTGCTCCGAAAGTCGAAGCGGCAACTTTTCCTGTTGTGCGTTTCTTGTTTCCGTCTTTTGTCGTTATATCCATAACTGAAGACAACACCCCGCCGTATTGAGCATTGAATCCTCCTGTATATACGTCTGCGTTTTTTATAATCTCTGTCTCAAAAACCGAAAACAAACCTATGGAGTGGAATGGATTGTAAACAACCATACCATCTAAAAGAACACGATTCTGAATTGCTGATCCTCCTCGGATATACAGCTGTCCGCCTTGGTCTCCCGAAAAGACTACTCCGGGCAAGACTTGAATGTATTGTGCCAAATCGGCTTGTCCGCCTATCGATGGTATTTGTTGGATGTCTTTTGTGGTGATCTTCTCTACCGAAACTCTGCTCTCAAGACGCTCACTCTCTTTTTTGCCGCTTATCTCGACGGTTGAGAGTTGGGTAATCGAAGGTTCAAGGTCGATATTCAAAGAAAGCACCTTGTTTTTCTCGACAACAATCGGATATTCCAAAGTTTCATAGCCAATTGTTCCTATCTTCAGCGTATAGTTTCCTACTTTCAATTTCGACAAAACAAAATAACCGTTCACGTCTGTTGCTGTTCCAATCGTTGTCTTGTCGATTTGTATGTTCGCAAAAATGATCGGCTCTCCTGTGGTTTTGTCAAAAACAAATCCTCTCACAGATCCTGTCTGTGCTACAAGCCCAAAAGCCGACAAAATCAAAACAGCTAAAATCAAATACTTTTTCATCTGATATCTTTTCTTAATTTTCTAATGTACTAATTTGTAAACAAACTCTTTAATCAGGTCTCCCTCTTGGTCAAAAGGCGAAGCATCGACGCCTTTGCTTTTCATATCATATTCTCTTATGATTGAAATATTGGCAATCACCTTTCGCATAGGAATATTCTGCGAAGCAACGACATAATCATTCGTAAAAAAAGCAGGAATCTTCAAAACAGAAGCTATATTTGAAGCAGATTTGTCCTCAAGCTGAGAAACAATCAAAACTTTCGTAAAATAAGTAAACAGATTTGCAAAAATCACCTGCAAGGGATTCTCCTTCGGATTTGCCGCCATATAATCTACACATTTGTTTATCTTATTGTAGTCTAATCGGCTTATTGCTTTTTGAAGTTCGAACACGTTATAATCTTTGCTGATTCCGATATGAGAAGACACATCTTCTGTTGTAATAATGTTCTTCTGCTTTAGGTTTATCAATAACTTGGAAATCTCGTTCGAAATCTTCATCAGATTATTACCCAGATAGTCTGCCACCATGACAGATGCCTGCGATTCTATGGTGTACCCTTGTTGCTTTACATAGGAATCAATCCACGAAACAAGTTTTTCTTCTTTCAACTTCTTGCTGTCGAAAACCGCTCCGGTCTTGTCGAATTTGGTTGTAAGAGCTTGCGGAAAATCTTTGTCGTTATTTACAAAAACCAAAACGGTAGTGGATACCGGAGAAAGCAAATAGCGTTCTATTTTTGCCAACTCTCGTTTGTCCATCGTTTGTGCTTCTTTCAAAATGACAACACGATGAGATGCCATCATGGGATACTGCTTTGCTGAAGTAATAATATCATCTATTTGAGCATCTTTTCCATAAAAAACACTCAAATTAAAATCCTTTTCAGCCTCATCAAGAATGGAATTCTCAAATTCCTCACTCAACGCCTCCAAATAATAACTCTCTTCACCTTTTAGCAAATACACAGGTTTCAGAGTTTTGGAAGCAATATCTTTTTTTACACTTTCGAATGTTGCTACCATAACATAAACAGGTGCGAAATTACAAAAAAAAATGCGGTTTACTCTAACATCTTAAGCAATTCGTCAGTCTTTGGTGTAAGTATTATTTCGCTTCGTCTGTTTTTTGCTCTTGCTTCAACAGATTCATTATCGACAATCGGGCAATATTCGCCTCGTCCCGATGGAACGATTCTTTCGGGTGCTATTTCTTTATTTTTCAAAAGTATCTTAGCAATCGCACTTGCTCTCATCACACTTAAATCCCAATTGTCTTTAACTTGATTTTTCCCTTTCATAGGAATGTTATCTGTGTGTCCTTCAACCATAACACTTATATCGGGATTCATAGCGAGGATTGCCGCAATCTCATCGAGGGCTTTCTCACCTTCTTTGCTCACTGTCCAACTTCCTGATGCGAACAATAGCTTTTCTTCCATCGAAACATAGACTTTGCCGTTTTTTGTCTCGACATTCAACCCCTTATCTGCAAATCCTAACAGTGCCTCACTGATTTTATCGTGCAAACGTTGCATTTCCTCTTGTTTTTCCTTCAACTTGTTCTGCAACTCTGCCAATGTGTTTTCGTTTGTCTTGAAATCGTTTTGCAGACTCTTCAATTGTTCTTTCAATTGCTGTATTTCGTTATCGCGTTTTGCTGTTTCTTCTTTAGCCTTAAAGAGTTCTTCGTTAAGTGATTGCATGCTTTCACTTTTCGATTTTAGGTTTTGTTGCAAGCGTTCGTTCAATAGTTTTACTTGATTGCTGAGTTCTTCATTGTTTTGCTTCAATCGTTGGTTGTCTTCCTGTGTTTTTGATTGCAAATTCCGGCAATCATCCAACTCTTTTTTCTTTACATCCAACGATTTGGCGAGATTCTCGTTTGCACTCTCGGTTTCTTTCAATTGTCTTTTTGTCTTGGCTAACGTTTTTGAACATTCATTATTCTCTTGTTCGAGTTTCTTAAATTTTGCAGAGCTTACGCAACTCGTAAAAACGAGACTTGCAACTACAACTAAACCAATCAATCTTCTCATTTCTGATATGCTTTTATTTTTTTATCTAATCAATCTATTTTTACACTTATCGGACAGTGGTCGGAGTGCATTGCAGATGGAATAATGCCTGCATCGCTTATCCTGTTTTTGATATTGTCGCTTACCATGCAATAATCAATTCTCCAACCTTTGTTGTTTGCTCTTGCATTTGCACGATAACTCCACCACGAATACGAATCCTTTTTGTCTCCGTTCACATGACGAAAACTATCCGTAAAACCGCTTTTGATAAACCCGTCAATCCACTCTCTTTCCTCAGGAAGAAAACCCGAAGAGTTTGCATTGCGAACAGGATCGTGAATATCAATCGGACGATGACAAATATTATAATCGCCACAAAGCACAAGGTTGGGACGCTCTTTTTGTAAGCGATGGACATATTCTTGAAAATCATCGAGCCATTGCATTTTGAAAGCCTGCCTTTCTTCTCCGCTTGTTCCCGAAGGGTGATAAACACTGACAATACTCAAATCTCCATAATCGGCTCTGATAAATCGTCCTTCGTTATCATATTTCTCGATTCCCATTCCGTAAACGACATTGTCGGGTTTTGTTTTGGAAAGAATCGCAACCCCGCTATAGCCTTTTTTTTGTGCAGAAAAGCCATAGTAATCATAGCCTGCGTATTTTAATTCCAAAACAGGTATCTGGTCTGCTTGGGCTTTGGTTTCTTGAATGCAGACAACATCCGCACCCGATTCGACAAGCCATTAGATAAAGCCTTTTTTTGCAGCCGCCCTTATGCCATTTACATTATAAGATATTATATTCATCTCACCTGAATTTTGATTTTATTTTGCAAAAATAAGTATTATTTATTTGAATCAACACCCTTTCATTCTCTTTTTTGATTTCAAAAAAATAATTCTTGATTTCAGAAAATTCTTT
>DEPP01000120.1:1892-11142 GCA_002358835.1 Bacteroidales bacterium UBA3389 | reverse complement strand
AGAAAATTCTTTCTTGATTTCAGGAAAACGAAACAAAGATTTAATTTCGTGCTTTCAAACAAAGATTTAATCAAGCCTAAAATCGCAGCTTGAGAATAAACAAATCGTCCTTTCTATATCATAGATTGAGAAAAAAATGTACCTTTGCAGAATGAACAAGATTCGAGAACTGATTGCTTGGATAAAGCAAATAGACTTTGTTTCTTACTATAAGAAATTCTATATCTGGAGACGTCGCCATCTGACTTCACATCAATTTGTCTTGATTTTGAGTTTGATTGTCGGAGTGGCAACCGGCTTGGCTTCAGTCATACTTAAAAACACTGTTCACTTTACTTATGATCTTATAAGCGGATTTTCGTGGTTTTCTGCCGACAGAGGTAACATTCTGTTTTTGATGTATCCTGCAATAGGCATAATTCTGACGGTGCTTGTGATAAAATACTTTGTGAAAGATGACTTATCGCATGGCGTGAGCAAGGTTATGTATTCGATTTCGCGGAAAGGTGGCAGGCTGAAAACGCATCATTGTTGGAGTTCTATGCTTACCTCTTCGATAACAGTGGCTTTTGGCGGTAGTGTCGGATTGGAGGCTCCGATTGTGCTGACAGGAAGTGCGATTGCTTCGAATATAGCTCGGTTTTTCAGAATCAATACCAAGCAGGCAATAATTCTGCTCGGCTGTGGTGCGGCCGGTGCGATTGCAGGTGTGTTTAAGGCTCCTATTGCGGGGATTCTGTTTGTTTTTGAGGTATTGATGATCGACCTTACAATGACTGCGGCAACTCCTTTGCTTATTTCGGCGGTATCTTCTGCAATCATTTCATATTTCTTTTTCGGACAAGGAGTGCAATTCTACTACAAAGTTGATTCGCCTTTTGAATTGAACAAAATATTGCCGTTCATTCTTTTGGGTATTGTTGCAGCCTTTGCGGCTCTTTACTTTTTGAGAATAAACAAATGGGTATCTAAAAAATTCTCCGGCAAAACCCAAACTCATAAAATCATAAACGGCGGTATTGCATTGGGTATTTTGGTTTATCTTTTCCCTCCTCTGTTTGGTGAAGGGTATCAAGCATTGACAGATCTTTTGAATAATAATTCCGATGCGATGTTCCACAATAGTTTTTTCTATTCTTATGTGGATAATGAGTTGATTTTCTTGCTTGTCTTGCTTGCAATTATTTTCTTGAAAGCCTTTGCCACTGCAATAACTTGTGCTTCGGGTGGTGTCGGAGGTACGTTTGCACCAAGCCTTTTCATAGGAGGGTTCTGCGGATTCTTCGTTGCAAAGGTTGTCAATATGATTGGGATAATTCATGTGGCAGAAAGCAATTTCGCATTGGTAGGTATGGCGGCGGTAATGGCAGGTGTGATGCACTCTCCTTTGACCGCAACATTCTTGATTGCCGAAATAACCGGTGGATACGCTCTTTTCGTTCCTCTTTTGATTGCAACAACGATTTCTTATGTCGTTGTAAAACCAATGACCAAGTATTCGATTTACGCAGAAAGTCTTGCGAAAAAAGGAGACCTTATGACACACAACAAAGACAAAACTGCACTGCACTTTATCAATAAAAGAGAACTGATCGAAACAAATTTCATCTCGCTTGCTCCCGGATCTAAACTGATCGATATTGTAAGGGCGGTTGAGAGAAGCAACAGAAACTTTTTCCCTGTGGTCGATGAGCAAGGTATGTTCAAAGGTGTGGTTGTGCTTGACGATGTTCGCAGGTTGCTTTTCAGACCTGAATTTTACGATAAGATAAATATAGAAAACTACGTAAGATATTCCCCATTGTTTATTGCGGATATAAAAGAGCCTTTGGAAAAGATTGTTCAAAAATTCATCGGTTCGGATAGGTATACCATTGTTATGGTTGATGATGGTAAGTATTTGGGATTTATATCTCGTGCAAATGTTTTTGCGGCTTATAGAAGCTATATAAAGGAATTTTCAAACGAATAATCGAAATAAAACAACGATATGAAAATAGCGGTAGTCGGTGCAACTGGACTTGTAGGTGGAGTGATGTTGCAAGTATTGGAAGAAAGAGGTTTTGCAAACGAAGAAATCATTGTTGCAGCCTCGGCAAAGAGTGTTGGAAAGAAGATTGCTTTTGCTGAAAGAGAGTTGGTGGTTGTAAGTGTTGAATCAGCAATTGAAAGCAATTGTGATTACGCAATCTTTTCTGCAGGAGGTAGTACTTCGAAACAATATGCTCCCTTGTTTGCCGAAAAAGGTACTATCGTTATCGATAATTCTTCTGCTTGGAGAATGAATGAGGATGTTCCGCTTGTTGTTCCTGAAATCAACTTCTCGGCAATCAAACCTGAAAATCGAATCATAGCAAACCCAAATTGCTCGACGATTCAAATGGTTTTGGCTCTTTCAAATCTTCATAAGGCTTATGGTATAAAAAGAATAGTTGTTTCGACTTATCAAAGCGTAACAGGAACAGGCGTAAAGGCTGTGAGACAATTGGAATGCGAACAACAAGGTCTTGATTGCGAAAAAGCCTATCCGCATAAGATACACGAAAATATACTGCCTCACGGAGGTGATTTCCTTGAAAGCGGATATACAACCGAGGAACAAAAACTTGTGGATGAAACAAGAAAAATATTCGATAATCAGAACATTCAAATCTCTGCAACAGTGGCAAGAGTTCCGGTCAAAGGCGGACACAGTGAAAGCGTAAACGTGGAATTTGAAAAACAATTCGAGCTTTCGGATGTTTACAGATTGTTGCAGTCAACTTCGGGAGTGTGTGTGCTTGACAAACCTTTGGAAAATGTTTATCCGATGCCGTTCATCTCACAAGGAAAAGATGAGGTGTTTGTTGGAAGAGTTCGCAGAGACACCTCTTGTATCAATGGATTAAATCTTTGGATAGTGGCTGACAATCTCCGAAAGGGTGCTGCAACAAATGCAATACAAATTTTGGAGTATCTTGTCAGAGAAAAGAAAAAAGAGATGTAGATTTTGTCTTTTGATTTGTTTTTGCTGGTTTAGCATTTGTGCCGACGCTCAAAACAAATCGGCTTATTCTTTTTCGTTTTTTTACGGCTGGGGTAAAGTTATTCCGACCAATGATTTTGTCAGAGGGAAAAATACAAAAAAAAGACCTATTTCAGAACTCTGTTCATTCTCTCTGAGATTGACAAGGCATACTTCGGGCGAAGAATCGTGGCACTCTCAATATGATTACCCTTCCTATGGTATTGGTTTATTCAGAACTGTCTTTAATGTGCCGAATCAGTTGGGGGAACCGACAGCGTTTTATTTCTTTTTGACAAAACCGATATTCAAAAGCGAAAAATATAGCATAAGCGGAGATTACGCGGCTGGAGTTGCATTCAATTGGCTTCACTTCTCACTCCAACATCCCGAACGAACAGCAATGGGAGGTGCCGTATCTTGTTATTTGGATGCTACTTTACTGCTAACGAGAGAGGTTTCCGATAATGTCGATTTTAGTTTTGGCTTATCTTTATCCCACTTTTCGAATGGTGCAATGAAAAAACCTAATTTCGGAATCAACACAGTGTCTGCCAAATTTGCCTTTGACTACTTTCCATACAAGAAACCACGAAGAGTAATCTCAAAATCCGATGCTTTTGATCCTTGTTTTGTTGATTTGTGGAGCGTGTTTGCGGGTGCTCATAACGAAATTATAAGGTTCTCACAAGAGGATAAACCTCCATTTGAACGCCGTTCCTATTGTGTTTTCGGCATAGACAGAAGAGTGGTACGAAGATTTAACATCAAACATTCTTTAGGAGCGGGTTGCGGAATCGGTTATGATCAATATATCACAAAGGAGGACCGCTTTAATGTCTCGGCATACCTTTGCTATGAGTACAGAGTACATCGCGTAAGTTTGATTGTGGAGCCCGGTATCTACATTTACAAAAGCAAATCTGACGAATCGCCCTTGTTTTTTCAAAGAATCGGTTTGCGTTATTATATGAAAGACAATTGTTTTGCGGCAATCAATCTTCGTGCGGCTTATTTTAGCGTTGCTCAATACATCGAATGGTCGCTCGGGTATGCACTTCCAAATCCTAAAGCCAAAAACACCGATTAGCGAAACGAAGAAAGGATTTAGCGAAACAAAGAAAGAATTTACTGAAATCAAGAACTATTTTCTTCTTTTCAAGAAATAATCCGGGCATTTTAATAGTTCTGTTTTAGAAAACCAAATCAAAAAATAATAAAGCGGTATTTGATATGGTTTATTTGATAAATTGTCTTATCTTTGCACCACAATTGATTTTCTGTTTTTTTGTGAGGGGGAATATATGCAATGAGACGGATGGTTGAAAACGGAATTTCGGAAAATTGGATTTTAATTAAAAGTTCATCATTTTAATAAAACAATAATTTTATGCAAAATATACCATTTGACAGAGCATTGGTTGATGAAATCATTGCAAAAAACAAAATAAAAAGTGTAGGTGCAGCATCTATCAGAGAAGTAAAGAAAATCATAGATGATGTAGAATCGGCAACAGGAGAAAAATTCGTGAGAATGGAAATGGGTATTCCGGGAATTCCTGCTGTGCAATTAGGGGTTGATGCTGAGATTGAAGCATTGAAAAACGGATGTGCTGCAATTTATCCGGATATTTACGGAACAAAGGAATTGAAACACGAAACAGCACGCTTTGTAAAGAATTTCCTTGACGTAGAGGTAGAAGACGATGCTTGCGTTCCAACAGTTGGAAGTATGCAAGGAAGTTTTGCTGCTTTTATGACAATTGCTCGTTTAGACGAAAAGAAAAATAAGATCTTATTTATAGACCCGGGCTTCCCTGTTCAAAAACAACAATGTAATATATTAGGAATAGAAACATTACACTTTGATGTTTACGATTACAGAGGAGAAAAATTAGAAGCAAAATTAGAAGAATATCTTGCAACAGGAGAAGTAGCAGCAATGATTTACTCATCTCCAAACAATCCTGCTTGGTTCTCTTTCAACGAAATGGAACTTGAAATCATAGCAAAAGTTGCAAATAAGTATGATGTAATAGTTTTAGAAGACTTGGCATATTTTGGAATGGACTTCCGCCAAGATTATTCTAAACCGGGAGTTGCTCCATATCAACCAACAGTTGCTAAATGGGCAAAGAAATTTGTCTTGATGATTTCAGGTAGCAAAATATTCTCTTACGCCGGACAACGTATTGCAGTAATGGTTATCAGCAAAGACTTGTTTGATATGAAAACAGAGCACATGAAGAAATATTTCACACAAGATTGTTTCGGTCGTGCAATAATCTTCGGTTCGCTTTATGCCTTAACATCTGGTACAGCATTCTCTCCACAATACGCTTTGACAGCTATATTCAAGGCTTGCAACGACGGCTCTTACAACTTTGCAGAACCTTTGAAAGAATATGGTATAAAGGCAGAGCAAATGAAGAAAGCTTTGGTTGAAAACGGATTCAAAATCGTTTACGACAAAGACCTGGATGTAGATGTGGCAGATGGTTTCTACTTTACTTTCTCTTATCCGGGACTTACAGGAGAAGAATTGTTGAGTGAATTGGCTTATTATGGAATCAGTGCAATTTCTTTGGGCGTTTGCAGAAGTACAAGAACGGAAGGTGCAAGAGCATGTGTTTCATTAGTACCAAACGAAATGATACCTGTATTTGCAGAAAGAGTTAAGAAATTCCACGAAGACCACCCAATAAAGTAATAAACAGAGACACAGATTTTTTAATTCTTATAAAACAAAAACAAGGTTGCTTTCAAAGGCAACCTTGTTTTTGTTTTATTCCATGAACTTAATCATATCCTCTTTTCGGGGTTTTGCATTTGGAGTTTCGTCTGGATAACCGAGAGCGATGCAATAGAGAAGTTCGTATCCTTCAGAAAAATCCATTTGGTCAAGATATTTTTTTGCCGACGGAGAGTTGCAGAACTGCCGAGACAACATGAGCCTATGCCTTTTGACCAAGCCGAGAGAATAATGTTTTCTCCTAACAATCCGCAATCGACTTGCGACATATCATAATTCTTGTCGTAAGCTATACATATTACGCATGGAGCATTTACAAAAATATTTTTGAAGCCTTCTCTTTCGGCAATTTGGGGATTATCATTTACGACAGCAGCAGTGATTGAGTCAATAAGTGCGATAGAATTTATCACTCTTATTTCGTATGATTGTTTACTCTTGCCGTTTGGTGCATTGATACCACATTTTAAGATTTCGTTTAGAGTCTCTTTGCTAATGACAGAATCTTTATATGCACGAATACTTCTACGACTCATCATTACATCAGTTACAACCTTTGCCGAATCAATGGCAGAAGCTGTTTCTTGAGATTGATTTTCACAACAAGCAGTCATCATCATAGCTGTAATTATTCCTAAGATTATTTTCTTCATTTTATTTTCTCTTTCTTTGTGTGCAAAGATACGAACTTTTTTTTCTTGCTTTTGGATTTAAAATCAAATTTCGGCTATTGACATTTTTTTTCTTTGTTTTTATTTTCTGCTTTGCAAGCCTTGGTTTCTATATTTTTGAGCTTAATGTTTAATTGTTTGATTTATCGCAATTGAGTGCTAAAGTATAAAGGATGTATATTGGGGGAAAGAATCATTCTTCTTGTTCGTAGTAGTAAGAGCAATCAATTCCCTTCATAAAGGTCTCGCGGTCGTTGATCTTATCTGTCAAAACAAACTCCAATAGACACTTAAGTCTGTAACGCTTTTTCGCATAGCGTTCAAATAGTCGTTCTTATTCTTCTTTATTCGTGTTTTCAATACACTCAATACTTTACTATCAGTGATAGCTGACACGATACCAACCGCCAATAACCACTCATCTCAAATCGCTCGCACCTCACGGTCATTGTAGAATCGAATGGATATTTTGGCCATATAACTATCTGTTAATAAAAATCTCTCGCTGCTGACTCCAGTTTATAAAATTGTCAGGTAATGAATAATATTCACGCATTTCCTTATATAGTAAATCGAGTGCAACGGTATCCGTTATCTTATTAGCTTTTCGTGTGTCGCACAGCCATCCAATACTATTAAAATTGGTGTCGGGTAATAAATACAATCGAACATTGGAATCATAAGCCCATACTGCTCCCATTTCATTCAAGCAAATTTCACTTGTTTTGTAATTGTCTGATATGAGCAAAAATGAATAGTCTGCACAACGAATATTATCTTGAATGTGTTTGCGAATATCTTCACCATTTCTAATAGCAACATCCTCGATAGAAGTGCAAAAAATATCATTGCGATTAATACCAATGCCTAAGCACAATATGTGATCCATAAAATTGGATACAATTTGTGCATCTTTTGAAGAGTGGCTTATGAATATTCGCTTACCATTAAGTGGTTGCTCAATTGCACATATGCAGTCAACAATTGCCGCAATGGCAGATATATGAATTATTGGGTCATTATCATATAAATCCATATTTTCTTTTAGACTTGTAGCAATTGAAGGGTATTCCCCTTTAATTGCACTATGAAAGTCTATAAGAAGCCTCTCCAATTGCTTAATGTTACCGACTATGTCATAATCAGTAAACATTAATCGACCGTATGGAATTTTATTTCTATTAAAAGAAATATTTTGCTCTATATAGTCTTGGCACTCTTTGGCGATACTGTATATTGTTTTCATATGATAATAGGGTTACATTGTTTTTAATTTTTCAATATTAAGTACAACGATGTCGTATAATGCTTGTGAAGCATATTTTACTATATTAGTCCATTTCTTGTCGAACGGATCAACAACCCTATGAAATAACACATTTCTTAAACTATACGAGAATTCGAAAAACCATTCTTTTGTTTCATTTTCAGTAGGGTTTTCTCTAAACTTTTCTCGATATATAGAGTTATACAGGTCCAATTCGTTTCTTGTCTTGTTAATAACAAATTGAAACATACGGGATAATAATGAAAAAGTATTATTATAATCATCGGAATCCCTTTTAGCTTTAATTAACTTTGAAATAGGACTAGACATGGATAGAACGAATCGATAAAATTTTTCCTCATCATCTAAAATCTCAATAGTTTTAACATCTGGTATTAAAGGGATTTTAGCATCAATATATCTCCTTTTTAATAATGCATTAATAGGTGCATTCTCGTCAAAAAGTATCCCAATAGACAAATGATCTTTTTTGATTTTAACATTGAAGACAAATTTATTCTGCTCTATGATAGATTGAATATCGACATATAATACATTGTCTTCTATTTTCTTAAAATATGTAACAAAGTAATACTCTGGATATATCTTTTGAATATGAGACTTACTTGTTCTGTAACATTCTATTATAGATAACTTGGTTGATTCACTAATGTTAATATGGCGCAAATGTGACTCCTTATATTTCTTTAAGAAATCTCCGTCACCCCTCATCTCTTTGAGTAGCTGTTTCTTTTCTTCTGCATTTACACTTTTGAGAATTATTTCATGGATAGTGGCAAGGTATGCAAACCACACCTTGATAAATGAAGAGAAATTGTCTGCTTCAAGACTTATTAACCAATTATCATAGTCACGCTTAGCCATAGATCTATTGCTTATTTAAGAACTTATCACGCTCAGCAAGTAATAAGGATTCTATTTTGTTTTTTATAGCATCCTCTCTAAAATAATTCTCTGCATTTGGACAGCTAGAGTCCTGACAATTTCCATGTGGCATTAGTAGTGGGGTATTATGTTTCATGCAGAACATTTTAATATTATATGGATGAGGGTCATGGTCATACATTGTCCCCATATACATATCCCATGTTACTTTGATGTTAACATCCTCATATACCATTGTATTAAATCGTTCTAAATGTCTTTCTAATTTTGTTTTTCTATTTCCACCTAATTTAAAAAATCTAATAATAGCGAAGACAATAATGAATGAGACAATAAATAATATAACATCTAAAAACGAGAGCCTATCTTTAATAATCCAACTCCATTTATCAGCAACAAACAACTTTTCCAGTGGTATTAGATTAAGTAATCGCTCTAATACCACAGTAAATATAATACCTAATAACCATTTAACCCCCTTGTTCATATTCCCCTACTACATATTTTGTGTTAATAATTCCATTGCCCTTTCTTCACCTTGTTCGATGGCGACTTCAACTGCTGTTTTCGCAAGTTCTAATAATCGCGCACTCTCCCTTCTAAGTGCAAAACTCTCTTGAACTTTTTCTGTAATTTGTACCTGTACTTCA
>DEPP01000120.1:0-1853 GCA_002358835.1 Bacteroidales bacterium UBA3389 | reverse complement strand
TTACAGAGCCACCAGCATCGCGCTCTGCCTGCATTTTTACAACAATAGAGTTTAATACAAGTGTCAAATAATCGGGCATTACAGAATCATCTTTAATTGTCAAATGCAGTATTGCACCTGAAGTAATGATGTCAGCATCCTCTTCAACCTTATATGCAATACCTACACTGCCATCTTTTGATAGCAATATCGTATCTTTTTTAGGTCTCATTATATCACCATATTCTTCGGCAGACAAATATACATCGGCATCAGTGATGCCAAACTTTGATAAATTGGCGACTCTTATGAAAGGTATACCATCTGTTTGATATGCTTCACTACCTGGCTCAATAGATTTCTCTATATTTACAATCTCAGACAAAGTTTTTGTGTCATAAGCACTAAGTAGCGCAAATAATTCATCGTATTTAGGCTGATAATACTCCGCATCAAGACGACCGCAATTAAAAAAATGAGAGAAATGTTTACTGGTAACATTTACATTTGATAATTTAGATGCACCTATTCCAACCATATTACAGAAATATTGATTCGCATCTTCGTATAATAAAGCACTCTTATCTCTTAAAATGTTTGCATAAGACAAATAATTAGTTAGTAGTAATTTAAACTCCTCATTAAATATAGGTATTCTATAATGCCTAATATCATTTAATTCTAATTTACCTTGTCCTGACAACATCATACTCCTTCGTATCTGGTAATTCCCATATTTAGAACGAAGGAAAAAAAGTATATATGCAGAATTAGTTTTATCCGCAATGCTAGCTCCTGCGACATTCTGTGAGAAATTATATTTTGGATATATCGTAGGAAGTACTGCAACATCCCCGATATATGCACCTATCTTCGTGAAAACAATATCTCCTGGAAGTAATTCTGTAGAATTATTATCCTTATGTATTGACCCATCTATAAATACTGTTGAACTAAAATCTATAATGGGATTTTTTATTTCCGATGTACGAATAAATGGAATACCTTTGTCACAATAATTATCTGGCGATAAATCAAAGATACCCTTCCTTACATTGTTGCATAGAGATTCTAAGATAATAGTATCCCGTAATCCCATCAACTTTTCCAAATTTAAATAGTATTTTAAATAGTATTCACTGTCCCATCTACTTGTTTCTGTATCATTTAAGCAAGATTTAAATTTAGTGATACTAATTTCTAGCCCCTCTAATAAAGAGTTGTACTTTACTTCATCAAAGGGGCATCTACGAAAAAAGATAGTTGCTCTCTTTTTGCGAATTCGATAAATGCCTCGGCGATACCGTCAGGTGTTAATTGAACAATATCATTTGTATTGGTTTCTTCGTTCCAATTATAATCTACAGTTGCGTGTAAATCGTGATAAACAATTGGGTGACCATATTTATCACACAAAGCCAACTTCGGATCGGTAGTTGAGCCACTCTTATCATCTTTCCAATAAAGTTTAACTCCACTATTATTTTTGCCTTCTAATCGTTGAGTTGCAAAGAAGATATTATAGTCCTCTACTCTCGGACACAAAACATCATCCCATTTTTGTACAAGCAACACACTTGTCTTGGTTCCTGTGTGTGGTTTGAATGTATTACCATGTAATCCTACTACGGCAAGAATACGGCAATGCTCAGCTATGTATTCACGAATAGCCTTGTCACTACTATTGTTGAATCGACCTTGTGGCAATACGATTGCCATGCGACCACCTGGTTTTAGGAAGTTTAGGTTTCGTTCAATGAAGAGAATATCACGACTGACACTTTTTTGTGTTTTGCCATTCTTCATACCGAGTTCATAACGGCTGAGTATTTGTCCCTCTTTAACCTCTCCGGCAAATGGCGGGTTAGCCATTA
>DEPP01000106.1 GCA_002358835.1 Bacteroidales bacterium UBA3389 | reverse complement strand
ATTCGATTTGGAAAGTTGGCTGAGCTGCAAACAAATTTGCGGGTGTTTTTGCAAAATAAACACTGTCATGCACTTTAGAGTAGTTGGTCGCAAGTGCTTCGTGTGTACTTGCCCTAAACATCTTTGTGCCGCTCATTAAATAGTCGCTGGTTACTTTGCTGTCAGCAAAAGCAATACTAACACTATTGTTGTTAATCGTTACACCTTCCGTAAGGTTGACTGCACCTTCATAAATAGCGAGCGTTGCATCGTCTTCAACAGTTAAAGCAACCAATTTCTCCGGATATTCGCCTGCAGAACTATTACCGCTATATTTGTTTCCAATCACAACAGTGTTACCATTGATAACTGTATTACCACCACGAAGATCAACCGCACCCAAATAGTTAGGATTTGTATAATAGCCTGCTTCACCTTTGAGAGTTCCACCCCAAAGATTCAAATTACCGTTTTGGTTCAAAATGGCACAACCGTATGTGGCATTGTTATAAGTGCCGTGCAGAGTTACAGAATCCTGCACATATACTGTACCTCCGTCAATTCTCACAACGGCGTTAAAAGAATTGTTACCGTTCGCCTTAAAACGCAAGGTGCCGGTTCCTTTAATAGTAAGGCTTGCACCATTTACGGTTTGAATTAAGGAATCAACAATATCTTTCCCTGCTACACCGCTCGCAGTGAAGGTAGCATCCGCATTAACAATTAAGGTTTTATTACTTGAAACGGACGCACCTACAATCAAATGTCCGGTTTCGGAAGAAATGGTACTTGAAAGAGTGTTAGAAATCTTAACAAACAAGATTGCAGGATCTTCCATAGCCGCCTTGAAGGAGGCATAGTCAGTCACCTCGATTGCGGTAGCTTCTGAAGTACCATCGCCTGCCGCAAATACCGTTGTCGGCATTAAGCCAACCAGCATCACGAAGCAGAGCAGAAGGCTGAGCATTCGCATTTTCATTTTCGTGTTCATAAATTCGTTCTCCTTTTCGGATTTTTTGGTTGCCATACAAGGTTCATTTCGCAAACTCCCGATGTATGGCATCCGGGAGGATGATGTGTACTTTTCGTTCTGCCGAAAAGCGCGTGGTTCAAAACGCCAATATCAACCACCGCCTTTCTCATTGCCCGCCGCTTTTCGCAATATCTGCTTTCCGCAGTTCGGGCAATATAGCGAGTCGGGTGCTAACACCGTATCGCATTCGGGACAGCAAGGATGCTGCCGTTTGTAACGGTCAAAGAGAGTTTCGTTTGATAACTTTTCTCCGCAATCGGGACAGTTACGGAATCTTGCGTTAACCATCTTGCCGCACTTCGGACAGACCTTGTTCTTTTTCATGACATTTGGGCCATAGCCGAAATCTTCCATGTTCTTATACCGTAATTGCTCAGTCGGGCTCATATCGAATCTCCTTTCCGTAATACACAAGAGGTTTGCCACAAGCAGGACAGAGCTTGTTCGGATCTTCGATTTTTGCACCGCAGTTTTTGCAGAACCTTGCCTCAGCTTCTATGGGAGCACACTCAACACATTCCAAAACTTCGACGTTAAACATCGCATTAGAAACCTGCTTGCCACAGTTATGACAGGAATTAAAATGCTGTTTGCCTTCGTTTTCCCAAGCAAGCTGTAATTCTTCTTCGGGTGTGTCGGCTTTGTACGGCTTTGTGGTGCAGACAAGAGCACCGGACAGATCGCAGTAGAACTTGTAGATGTTCCCGCCTGCATCGGCAACGATCTTGTAGGTAGCAATCGTTTTTTCCTTATTCACAAGGCCTATCCTCCTTTCGTGAGCTCAATGAGTGAACTCTGACAAATTTCCGAAGTCTATTCGTCCACTATTGAAAATTTCAACACTTTGTGATATAATATAAAAATGGTCGGGGCGGACTCTGTGTTTCGTTGACACGCCCACAGAGTTCTTTAGTTAGGAATGTTAGTTCCTAACTAAAGGGGTACCCCTTTAACTTTACGAGAAAGGCAAGACTATACCTTCCTTTTATACTCTTGCATTATAATTATAAGAGTTCCTATACCGTTTGTCCCCATACTAAAAGTATGGGAAAGGGTGTTTTTTCAAAAAAAGTATAGGAATTTTCGAGTTAGACCGCCTTTTTTGAAAAAATCACGGTCGGAGGAGAGCGAAATGAAGAAACTATTTGCAAGTACACCTATCTTGCTATTTTTAATACTGAGTTTGTCGGGTTGTAACACTGTCGGAGCAAAAAGTGCAAGTCTGACGATCATCTACGGAGCTGCCGCCGTGCTATCTTTGTTGCTTCTGATTGGCTGTTGCCGGTTGGTACGCAAGAATAAAGCATGGCTTGTTATGCTATTCTCATCGGTGCTTGTAGTAAACGTTGGATATACCTTTCTGGCAATGTCCACTTGTTTAGAGATGGCACTGTGGGCAAACCGTGTGGCATATCTCGGCTCGGTGTTTTTGCCGTTGTCGATGTTGATGATCATATTGAACGTCACCGGCACGAAGCATCCCAAATGGTTGCACGGTGCTTTGGGAGCGTTATCGATTATCGTGTTCCTTATTACCGCAAGTCCAGGCATTCTGCCGATCTACTACAAAGAGGTTTCCTTTGCGGTGGTGAACGGTGTATCTACGCTTGTAAAGGTGTACGGGCCGTTGCATCCGTTATACCTTGTTTATCTGCTCGGCTACTTTGCCGCTATGGTTACGATCATTATCCGCGCACAGGTCAAGAAAACCATCGATACTACAGCCCACGCAGTTATCCTTGCAATTGCGGTATTTGTAAATATTGGTGTTTGGTTCATCGAGCAGATGACGAGCATTGAATTTGAAATGCTGTCTATTTCATATATCATCAGCGAGCTGTTCTTGCTCGGTATTCACCTTGTAATGAACGAATACCAACGGATGAAGAAAATCGTCAAGCGGGTCGAGTCGGTACAAAGCTATTCTGATGGCGAAGTTTCTACACCGGATGTGATGCTTGAAAAGCCGGTAGTGGATGAAGCCGTTGCACCTGAGCGCATAGAAGTCTTTATGATGGGACTGAAAACGCTGACACCAACAGAACGGGATATCTATGATGCGTATATTGCCAGAGTTACCACCAAGGAGATTATGGCGAATATGAGTATTAAGGAAACTACCTTGAAATATCATAATCGAAACCTTTACGGGAAGTTGGGAGTAGCATCCCGTAAGGAACTGCTTGAAATACATAAGCATATTAAATCCGTACAAGCTGCGTTTGAGGAGGCAAACAATGTCACTGGCAAATAGGTTAAATCAAATTATTGACGAACAGAAGATCTCCAAGCGTGAGTTTGCGAAACGGGTTGGAGTTTCCGAAAACTATGTATACACGCTGACGGGCGAGAGCAATAAAATCACCACACTTTCTCCAATGCTCGCAAAGGTCATTGCAATGGAGTTCGGCTATGATGCCGAGTGGGTGCTACACGGAAATAAAGAATAAATAAAGAAAGAAGGCGCCGCGTCATTTTGGCGCGGTGCCTATCATTTTATCTGGCGAAACCAAGAAAAGAAGTAAGACTTGACTCGTTGTTTCTCCATTTTTTCGGGGTATTGTGTTCTTCCTCAGTTTCAAGCGTTGCAAGAGCCTTGACCTTTTCTTCGGTGGTAATATCAAGGTATTTCATCGTTGTATTAAGGTTCTCATGACCGAGCAAAAAACTGATCTGCACAACATTGATTCCGTCTTCAAGCCAGTGTGATGCTTTTGCATGACGGAATTGGTGAGCGTGGGTATCAACAGGCACCTCACTGCATTTTTCGTGTGCTGCTACGGCGTACTTCTTGATTCTCTTATCAATTGCAGGTTCTGTCAGCATACCTTTATTTCCACCAACACGGGAATAAAACAAGTAGTCATCTGGGTTTGGGTTTTCTCCGTGATTTTCACGTATAAATCCCTTAATATTAGTCACGGCTCTGGGCAGAAGATAGGCTGTTCTTCGTTTTCCGCCTTTGCCATGCAGGTACACAAATGGCTTTGAGCAGTCCAAATTAAGGTGTCTAATCTTTATCCCCAATATCTCTCCAATTCTTGCGGCTGTGCCGTACATCATCATTAGAAGTGTGTAATCTCTGCGACCGGTCTTGGTTGAAAGATCTGCTTCGTTTAAGATAGCAGTTACGGCATTTCGGGTTAATCCTTCGACCTTTTTCTTAAAACACTTCTTCCTCTTCACAAGCTTAGATTCCTGATATAAGTACAAATATGCGATATCTTTATTACTGAGAAACTGTAGAAACACGCGCAACGAGCCGAGTCTGACATTGCAGGTATCTGGGCAGCAATTTCTTGTGTTCGATAACCACTTCATCCATCCTTCAATATGCTCCTTGTTAAAATGGAAAATATCAAGAGAGTTAGGTGTAATACCAATGCTTTCGAGGTAGGTCACATACAGAGAAAGCGCTTCCTTATAGGATCTTATTGTATGTTCGCTATATGTAAGGAAATTCGGTGCGTAGTCATATAAAAACTCGGACATATACCGTGATATTTTTGCCGCATTTTTGTTATTCTTCTTCATAAGAAACCTCCGTTATTATATCGTTAAATCCGTTTTCTGATGCATCTTTAATTGTGTCTGCAAGCCGTGGAACAATAGAATAGTAATGAAGTGTTGAGTGAGTCCAGCGGTGTCCCATTGACTTCGCAAGGTACAACAACTTGTCGCTAAATTCAAAGCTATCCGTATCCCAACTGTTGATATTGGTTGTTGCGTAGTGATGACGGAGCTGATAGGCAGTAACATTATCAATGTCAGGATTGGCTTTTTTCCAAATGGTACGAAACCATGTCTCAAGCCAACCGTGTTCAAAACATTTTCCGCTAACCGCTTGAAAGAAATATTCTCTGTTTGGCTGGATTTTATCAATAAAATTATCATACTGTTGTAAAAGGGCAGTAAGGCTTGGATGCAACGCAACGTAATGTTGATCATATCCTTTTGAGCGTTGGATATCCAATATTCCGTGTGTAAGATCCACATTTTTTCGAGCCAGTTGACGTGCCTCTGTGGTACGAATTCCACTACTATACAACAAGCGAAAAAGGACAGGACATATGTACTTTGGAAGTATGGATTCCAATCTCTTTGTTTTGGGCTGAATGTGATCGCATTCATAGAAAAAGCGCCGCAATTCTTCCTCTTTGAAAGAATGAGGAATATACGTGTGTGGCTCACTTGCGAACAATTGCGGGGGCTCGACCTCAGCTAAATTTCTTTTTCTGAGATATTTTATAAAAGCCGTTACAACCCGTATTCTTGTGTTGCGAGAACGGTTCATTTCATTTGGATGACAGGAGCACCAGTCATCAATCATCACCTGAGATAATGGCATATCTGGATATTTCTCTGCGCAAAATGTATCAAATCTCTTAATGTAATACTCATAGTTTATAGTATTCCATGTTCCCGATGCTATTCTGTATGCTATAAATTGCTCAATTAAGTCTGAGAAAGCCGAGTGGAATTCGCTCATTATTTGAACACCTCCTTACCCAAAGGAAATTGCTCAATGCTCAGTGCCAATTCCCGCAAGTGAACCATATCTGCCGAAAGGTAGTATGATAGAGTTTGGGGTTCGCTATGTCCGAGGGTGTTGCTTATAACAGGTTGCGCAAACCCTTTTCCTGCAAGGTGCGTTGCAAGGTGATGTCTAAAGATATGAGAACCCCGTCGCTCGCCGGGAGAACGGCGCACCCCTGCAGCTGAGTATATTTTTTCGCAAATTTGCCAGATAGCATCTGAGCCAAGCTCTGCATATGGAGGACTGTTCCACAGGAACACGTGATCATCTTTAACGTTTGGTCGATCATTTGAAATGTAATCATATATGGCGTTTCCAACAACTGCAATTAAAGGTAAGTCAAGTGAGTTTCCGGTTTTCTGTTGCCGACGGACAATTAAATCATTTTGCCAGTCAATTTCATTTAGTCGTAAATCAGCAATATCACCAGCTCGTATTCCTGTAAAAAACAAAAGCAAACCGATTGCCTTATCTCTTCTCAGCAAAGGGCAGTCTTTGGCTGATAACATATTATGAATTGCATTTGACTCATCTTCTGTTAGAAATTGTATATTTGTATGCTTTTTAGGGATAACAGGGAGCATCTCAGCAACTGCTCGTGCCGGTGCGTTAAGTTCGCCAAGTTCCGATTTCAAAACCATGCTGATGTCACGCTTGTATGATCTGCTCCTTATGTTTGTTCCGTCTTCAGATGCAAAAAACGATAACACATCCTTTTCCAAAACATTATCAAGCGTTTTATAACCCAGTTCCTGCAAATGAAAAAGTAGGCACGAAGCTTTAGATCTGCACTTTATTATCGTATTTTCGGAGTGAACATTATCTCGTGCATACTCAGTATACAGATCTATGATATTTTTGAAATATGGGGATAATCTGTAGTAGGTGGCCTTTTTCACAAGAGGCTGATGCCTTCTCCTGTCGGGGAACTCACCATCCTCCTCAAATCGTTTGAAAGTGCCATACATTGAAGTGGTGTGAGAAATCTTATACGGCTTCGTGCTTTGAAGTCGAATTTTGCATAGTTCCTCATATGAGGATACATCAAACTTTTCCGCATTGGCTTCAATCCACCTCAGTTCGTGAGAATACCCCATTATATACTCACGACAATAGCCTGTCTCTCGCATACTTTGCCAGAGAATTTCTTGTGTTTCAACTAATTTTTTGATATTCATAACTATCAACCTCCTGCTTATATTATACTTGCAGGAAAAACGATAGCGAATTATAATAAAGAAAATCCAAACTTTCAGTTACAAAACACAGCGCATTTACTGCGTTTATACACTAAAAGTTTGGATTTCATAAAAGGATAGATTTCATAAGGCCTGATGGGAGTGTTA
>DEPP01000058.1:10497-12222 GCA_002358835.1 Bacteroidales bacterium UBA3389 | reverse complement strand
ACCGGTGCTATGCAAAGAAAGATAGGCTTCTTTGAGGCTGCAACGGGTGGAACGTTGTTTCTTGACGAGATAGGGGATATGGACATCAATATGCAAACAAAACTCTTGAGGGCTTTGCAAGAACGTGTGATAACTCGCGTGGGTGGTACTCGTGAAATCAAAATCGATGTTCGGCTTATTACGGCTACGCATGTCGATTTACAGAAGTCTGTTTGTAAGGGTATGTTTAGAGAGGATTTGTACTATCGTTTGCTGGGACTGAATATTCAATTGCCTCGTCTATGCGAAAGAAAAGAGGATTTGTTGTCGCTTGCGGATTGTTTTATTAAGGATTATTGCATAAAAAGCAAAAAGGCGTTGTGCCGTTTGAATAAGGAGGCTAAAAGTATTCTTCAGAATTATTCTTTCCCCGGAAATATCAGAGAACTGAAAGCTATGATGGAGCTTGCTGTTGTGTTGTGCGAAGATAATGTGATAAAGGCTGATGATCTTTCTTTGAGAAAGGAGGTCATGCATAATGATGATTTGTTTAGCGTTGAACGTACGATGGAGGAGTATGAGGAGATTATAATAAAGCATTATCTTGATAAGTATAATGGCAAGGTGCGTTTGGTGGCTGAGAAACTCGATATAAGCAAAAGCAAGATTTATAACTTCTTGCAAGAATCAAAACAATAATAGATATGCGTAACGTAAAGTGTCCTCGTTGTGGCAAGGATTTTGTCTGTAAACATGACTTGTCTTGCTTTTGTACAAAGTATCATTTGAGTGAAGAAGCAAAAAAAGACATCCGCTCCAAATGGAACGAATGTCTTTGTGAAGATTGTCTGCGACTCTTTGCCGAGACTATTGTGCCAAAATCTGAATCTTGTTCTTAGACATCTCAACCAATCCTCCGTTGATTTCGTATTCGATGGTTTGGTCGTTGTTGTCTGTGATTTTTATTTTCCCTTTTGCTAACGCCGATATGATAGGAGCATGGTTGTTCAAGAGTTGAAACTTGCCATCTGTGCCTTGCAATTGTACAGACTTTACTTCGCCTTCATATAACGTGTCTTCGGGAGTTATAATGTTCAGTTTCATTGTTACCTTTTCTCCTTCCTGTTATTCTTTGCTGGCTTGTGCAATCAGTTTCTTACCTTTTTCGATGGCCTCTTCGATTGTTCCTACCAACATAAAGGCTGCCTCTGGGTATTGATCGACTTCTCCGTCCATAATCATATTGAAGCCCTTGATTGTGTCTTCGATTGATACGAACGCTCCCGGTATGCCTGTGAATTGCTCCGCTACGTGGAATGGTTGAGACAAGAATCTTTGTACACGTCTTGCTCTTGATACCACAAGCTTGTCTTCTTCTGACAATTCTTCCATACCAAGGATTGCGATGATGTCTTGCAATTCGGCATATCTTTGAAGCAATGCTTTTACTCTTTGTGCCGTGTTGTAGTGTTCTTCTCCGACTATTTCAGGTGTCAAGATTCGTGAGTTGGATTCCAATGGGTCAACCGCAGGATAGATACCAAGCTCTGAAATCTTACGACTCAACACTGTCTGTGCATCAAGGTGAGCAAAGGTCGTTGCAGGTGCAGGGTCGGTCAAGTCATCGGCAGGTACATAGACTGCTTGCACCGATGTGATTGAACCACGATTGGTTGAAGTAATACGTTCTTGCATCACACCCATCTCAGATGCCAATGTTGGTTGATAACCTACCGCAGAAGGCAT
>DEPP01000058.1:0-10406 GCA_002358835.1 Bacteroidales bacterium UBA3389 | reverse complement strand
GCTTGTGTGAAACGGAAGATGTTGTCGATAAACAGCAATATGTCTTTACCACCCGAGTTCTCGTCTCCGTCACGATAGTACTCTGCAACGGTCAATCCCGACAAAGCAACTCTCGCTCTTGCTCCCGGTGGTTCGTTCATCTGTCCAAACACCAACGTACATTTACTATCTTTAAGAGCGTTAGTATCTACTTTCGACAAATCCCAACCGCCTTTGAGCATGTCTTCCTTAAATTCTTCTCCATAAGAGATAACACCGCTCTCAATCATTTCTCTCAACAAGTCGTTACCTTCACGAGTTCTTTCTCCAACTCCTGCAAATACTGATTGTCCTGAGTATTGTTTTGCGATGTTGTTAATCATCTCTTGAATGAAGACTGTTTTTCCTACTCCGGCTCCTCCGAACAAACCAATCTTACCACCCTTTGCGTATGGTTCAATCAAGTCGATGACCTTAACACCTGTGTAAAGTATCTCTGTGGAAGAAGAAAGGTTTTCGAATTTAGGTGGTTCTCTATGTATAGGATAAGACTTCTCTGTCTTTACTGGAGCGATGCCATCAATGGTTTGTCCGATTACATTGAACAAACGTCCGTTTATGTCTTCACCTACAGGCATCGAAATAGGTTTGCCAAGGTTCTCAACAACCAATCCTCTTTGCAAACCATCTGTAGAGTCCATCGCAATGGTTCTTACAGTGTTTTCTCCAATGTCTTGTTGGCATTCCAATATCAATTCGCTGCCGTCGTTCTTTATAACTCGAAGTGCATCGTATATGTTAGGTAGTGTTTGGTCGGTTGGAAAGCTTACGTCAATCACCGCACCGATTATTTGTGAAATTCTACCTTTGCTGATTACATTACTCATTTGTTTGTTCTTTTTTTATAAAAATCAGTCTGCGAATATACGCTTTTTAATTGACTAAAAGGCTGTTTTTTATCGCATATTTTCAGACTTACTTTTTATCTTTCTGAATATCAGATTATTATTTTAATTAAAAAATCCCAAGACTTATCCTTGTTGAGAAGTAAATCTTGGGATTGATAAATTGAATCTTGATTAGACTGATTTTTGTCTTGTTTTTAATATTCTCGTATTTGATTTCGGGTTATTTTACCACTACTACTTTTTGTGTGCTTTGCTTGTTGATGTTTACAAGGTAGATTCCACTATTGAGATTGTGGTTTTCGACTTTGCGACCCGAGATGTCATATATCGTTATCTCGCAGTTGTGGCAGTTGTCGATAACGATCGTTCCGTTTTCTATGCGTATCACGTTTGTGAGTTCTTCTATCTCTGCAATCGAGCTGTTGCCTCCGCTGTTTCCGTAGATGCTTAGTGTTTGGTTTGTTCCGCCTTGCACTGAGGCTTCAAGGTATGCGTTTTCTTCAAATATGCTTTGTCCGTTGTTTACGCTGATTCCGCTCATAAGGGTAGGGCTTGAAGGAGTTGAGATAATCAATCCGCTTGATGTTTGCCCTCCCGGACCACCACCTCCCGGTGCATTGCTTGGAAATCCACCACCTCCCGGAACGCCACCTCCGGTTGTTATTGTAGGTACATAGAAGGCGATTACTTGGTCGGCAAAGCTTATTGAGTACCATGTGTTACTGCTTACCGATGTGGTTTGATAACAGGTTTGCGACAATGATGCTCCTTGTTCTATGCCTCCGAGAGAGATTAGAATTCCTCCGTTAAGGAATACCTTTTTACCTTCTTCGCTATTGGCGTCTATTGCTACCTCCGGAGTGCGTGAACCTATGGCGTAAACTAATCCTCCGTTGATGCGTATATCTCCATTGGCGTCTATTCCGTCGTTATTATTGGAACGAGAGTATATGTAGCCGTTTGTGATTGTCATGTCTTGACCTGAGTTGATTCCATCGTCGTAAGCATCGACAAAGATTTCCCCTCCGTTAATGTCTAATGTGTTCTTGCTTTCAATACCCTCGCCATTGGTGCCGGCTGTTCTTACAATTATCTTTCCGCCATTGATTGTCAATCCTCCGCTATAAATGTATGAGTTTCCGTTTTCGGTCTTTTCCCCAACTCTTATGCCCTTTGGAGATGAGTAGTAGTTGTTGTCGATGTTGTCGGTGTTGCCTGTATAGTCAAGATTTTCGCTTGTACCGTTGTGATAGTAAAGTCCACCGCTTGTAGATATGTTTATCTCGCCTCCGTTTATGGTCATGAAGTTGTCGCATTTGATTCCCTTTCCGCCGGAGCCGGTGGCAGTAAGTGTGAGAGAGCCTCCACTGATTTCTATGTTACCATCTGCACTGATGCAGCAAGCAGCCTTAGTCTCCAAATCCTCTTCGTCCCACCTGCCATTTCCACTTGTGCTTATGTTTATAAGAGAGCCTTCGCTAATGTAAATATCTCCTGCACTCTTTAATCCTTTGGCTCCAAGTCCGGGACAATTCATCGTTATGCTTCCTCCGAGTATATAGATATTTCCTGAATCCTCGTCTTCGTGTTCCTCCATGATGCCGGTCGAACTATCGCCATCAAGGTCGCATTGCAAACCATCGTCAGTTGTTCCGCTAATGTTTATTATTCCGCTTTCGATTAAGAAATATTGATTGCAAGAGATGCCATCGCCCGCAGCAGAACTAACATTGATAGTGGCTTGTTTCACATTCATATATTCTCCGGCCTTTATAGCGTGTTTTGTGTTGCCGATAACGGTTAGTGTACCTGATTGTTCAAATTCAGGGTGTCCCTTAACATAAAAGCAACCTTTTTGAGAGCCATTTGAGGCATCGCTAAGAGTATTCGTACTACCCTCAGTTACTTTCACCTTTATGCGTTTGCTGTTCTCTATGTGAATGGCAGCACCGCTGTAAATGGCACTTACATTCGTCAAGTCAAGTCCGTTCAATATCAATGTAGTCTTGTAAGAGCCCGATACATAAAACCCGCCATCGGAACTACTGCCGCTTAACGAGTAGGTAATTTCCTCACTCACCTCACTGCTTTGAGCAATCGAGACATGAGCACCATTAATCTCTGTTGTAATGTATTGAGCAATATTGTCTGCAACCGTAACCGTAGCCGTGTCGCCGTTATAGTTTACAATCACAGCGTTGTCACTTGCCGTCTGAGCCACAAGATACGTCCCCAAAAGCAAGCAACCGAAAAACGAAAAAAGTCTTTTCATAATACTAAACATTTGATTTTTGAATTAAGACTGCAAAATTAAAAAAAAAGATTTTAATTAAAGTTAAAACTTTTAAGCAAACTCAGATTCTAATCTATCTTTTCTCAAATAACCAAATTTGATTTTTTTTCTTTATCAAGATAAGTCATAACTCTTACGAAAGCGTTTTTTTGAATACACCGCCCTCAAGGTTTAATAGAATTTTCGTAACTTTGCTTCATTGAAATGAATGTTGGAAGTATGGGAGTTTTGGAGTACGACGATGAATACTTTATGAGGATTGCCTTGGAGGAGGCAAGGTATGCGTTTGATGAGGGGGAGGTGCCGGTTGGTGGGGTGATTGTTTGCGGGGATAAGGTGATTGCCCGTGGACATAATCTGGTGATGCGTTTGAACGATCCGACGGCTCATGTCGAGATGCAGTTGATTACCTGTGCTACTGATTATTTGGGTAGTCGTTATTTGCAGGATTGCACGCTTTATGTTACCTTAGAACCTTGTGTGATGTGTGCGGGGGCTTTGTTTTGGTCGCAAATCGGGAGAGTAGTTTTTGGAGCGGATGACCCAAAACGAGGAGCTACGAGAATAAATCAAAGAATTTATCATCCTAAAACGGTGGTTGATGGTGGCGTTATGAGGGATGAATGTGCTGAGGTTTTGAAAAGTTTCTTTAATGAAAAAAGATAATCGCTATGTATGTAATTGATGAACAAGTCGAACGAAAAGAAATCTTGAGAAGATACAAACACATAATCAGGGTTGTGTCCAATCATGCCACGAACTTGGAAAAGAGACTTATAAGAAAGGCGTTTACTGTTGCAATGAATGCACACTCGGGTGTGAGACGCAAAACAGGTGAGCCGTATATATATCATCCATTGGAAGTTGCACGAATAGCTGCTGAGGATTTGGGTTTGGGTGCAACGGCTGTGGTTTGTGCATTCTTGCATGATGTGGTTGAGGATACGGAATATACTTTGGAGGATATAGAACACATCTTCGATGCAAAGGTTGCTCAAATCATTGACGGGCTGACAAAGATTGAAGGCGTGTTCGATTATACGACCAATTCCATACAAAGCGAGAATTTTAAGAAACTGCTGACCGCAATGGGCGATGATGTGAGGGTGATTCTTCTAAAGCTCTGCGATAGATTGCATAACATGAGAACTTTGGGTAGTATGCCGAATCATAAGCAGTTGAAGATAGCTTCGGAAACTCAACAGCTCTATGTCCCTCTTGCTCACAGACTTGGTCTGTATAAAGTTAAGAGTGAGTTGGAGGATTTGGCAACAAAATACATCAATCCAAAGGCTTACAACGATATAATCTCAAGACTGAAAGATACAGAACAACAAAGAAATGAGTTTATTCAGGAATTTGCTGAGCCGATTAAAGAAAAACTACACGAAAGAGGCTTTACGTTCAGTTTGTCGGGAAGAGTAAAATCCATAACATCGATTTTGGGTAAGATTGAAAATAAAGGCGTCCGATTCGAAGATATATATGATATATTTGCTATTCGTATAATTTTGGATGTATCTCAAGCGGTTGAAAAGGAAGCTTGCTTTGCCGTCTATTCTATTATATCCTCTATGTATAAGCAAAGAATGGATAGATTCAGGGATTGGTTGACAAGTCCGAAAAGTAATGGCTATGAGGCGTTGCATTGTACCGTTATGAGCAATCAAGGAAAGTGGGTTGAGGTGCAGATAAGGAGTCAAAGGATGGATGAGGTTGCAGAGAAGGGTTTGGCCGCTCACTACAAGTATAAGGAGGTAGAGGAAGGTGGATTGGATGAAAATCTTGATAATTGGTTGTCGCAGATAAGAGAATTATTGGATAATGATTCCTCGACTGCGGTTGATTTTGTTAATGATTTCAAGTTGGAAGTGGTGACAGACCAAATCAATGTCTTTACTCCAAAAGGGAAAATGATAAGTCTTCCAGCCGGAGCAACGGTTCTTGATTTTGCTTACAACGTTCACACAGAGCTGGGAAATCATTGCATGGGCGCTAAGGTAAATTATAAAGTTGTTCCGATAAATCATCAGTTGAGAGCAAGCGATCAGGTTGAAGTGATAACATCCAAGATTGTTCATCCGAAAGAAGATTGGCTCTCTTTTGTGAAATCCTCAAAAGCATCTTCGGAGATAAAAAAACATATACGGGAATATCGAAACAGCTTTTATGAAGAAGGACAACAGAAACTGAAAGAGATATATCTCTCGCTTAATATCGAATTTAACGAAGGCAAAATAGAGAAATTAAGACAGCATATAAAGCAGGCTAACCTCACAGACTTGTTTTACAGAGTTTATAAGGGCGAAATAGATGAGGCAGAGGTGAGACGTTGTTTTGCAAAGCCGGAGAAAAATTCATCATGGATGCTTTTGCGAAATCCGTTCACGCCAAGAAAACGAAGTAAGGAGATTAAGTCTTTGCAAGAAGAAATATCGGAACAAGTAAAGAGTAATCCGGAAATGCTTCTTATTGGTAAGGATGCGGATAAACTACCATATAAAACTGCAAGTTGCTGTACTCCCTTGCCGGGTGATGATATTGTTGGGCTGATTCGTAAAGATTGTATAGAGGTTCATCGAACAAATTGCATGCATGCCGTTGATGAAATGAGTAAATATGGGAATCATATAATCAAAGCCAAGTGGAGAGAAAACGAGAAAATCACATTCTTGGCAGGAATCAAAATCATAGGTATAGATAGAAAAGGACTATTACAAGAGATTACTCGAGTGATTTCCGAGGTATGGAATATAAATATGAGAGGTCTTGTTATGGAGAGCAGTGACGGCGTATTTGAAGGCAGTTTAATGGTTTATATCTCTGATGCTGATAATCTCAATAGGTTGATTGGTAATATCAAAGCGATAGATGGAATTGAAAAGGTCTTCCGTATATGATTCTGATTAGTGTGAAGCAAGAAAAGCAAGATAGATTTTGGCATTTACAGGTTGGAGAGCTTCAAGCAATTCGTTTATCGTTGCAGAGCTTGTTATGACATCATCGATGATAAGTAATGTTTTGCCATTTAGACACTCTGACCTTTTAGGATTCCTTAACTTAAACACGTTTTTTACATTTTCCCAACGATCATCCGAATGTACTTGAGGCTTGTTGTTTAACCGTCTTTTTAGATCTCGTGTTCGGATTGGTATGTTTAGCTTTTTTGAAAGCACCCTTCCAAGAACTTCGCTCTGATTAAATCCTCTTGTTCGGAGTTTTTTCCAATGTAGAGGTGTGGGAATAATGTAATCTATTTCACTAATCCATTCAAAGCCTTTAAGGTGATCAGCCCACATTCTGCCTAACCAACGACCTTTATGTATGTTTCCCCTATACTTAAAATCCCATAAAGCAAGCTTGCAATATTCATAAGAAAGAAACACATCAATTTGTTCAAATGGTTTTGACGTAATGTGTTGTTTGTATTTATGATATGAATCTCCTATATATGGTTTGATGTAAAGACAATTCAAGCACAAATCTTTCTCACCCGAGGCAAGAACCCGATTGCATATTAAACAACGCCTTGGAAAGAAAAAATCAACGAACGTACTCATCGATAAAGTCTCTCATTATCTCCAATACCTTTGGCGAAATAGTCTGTTCGATAGAGAAATACTCATCAGGCAAACCGGTCTCGCACTCTTGGAATAGGTGATTCAAGTTTGGCAATAATACGGTTTTATATTTCTTGTTTCCTGCTTTCTTTAATGCTTTTTCTATCTCAGGAAGATTTTGTGAAGCAATGACTTGCACGTCCTTATCCCCATTCAAAGCCAATACAGGCATGTTTAACTTGCTCAAATAATCTCTTGGGTCCAAGTCTAAGAAACATTTAAACCAAGGAACTTGCAAGGCAGGGTTGTTATCTCTGTCTTTGAGAGAATTGATTTGAGTTTGGATTTCCTCTTGTGAAGCACCCATCTTGCCAAGAATCGCTTTGTTTTGTTCAATCAACACACTCTCACCATCAACACCCGTACCGGCAAGCATAATCACAAAAGCCACATCTTTGTTTCTCGATGCCACAATAGGAGCAATCACACCGCCTTCGCTATGTCCTGCAAAGCCAATACGCTTAGGGTCAATCCTCTTGTGTGATTTCAACAATTGAAAAGCAGCCTCGGCATCATCGGCAAAGTTTAAGGTCGTTGCATTCAACAACTCCATATCCTGAGTACCCCAACCTCTGTCGTCATATCTGAAAACCGCAATTCCGTTTCTTGTCAGATAGTCTGCAATCACCTCAAAAGGCTTGTGTTGCATTATCTCCTCGTTTCTGTCCTGCAATCCCGAACCCGACACCAATATAACACAAGGGAAGTTCTTGCCTTTCTTAGGATAGGTCAAAGTGCCCTTAAACTCATAGTCCACGTCCTTAACTCTGAAACTCCACTCCTCACAAACATAGTTTATATCCTTGGGAGTTTGAGGACGATTTATCACCATCTTGTTTTCACCACGTTTAAGGCATAAAGGCAATTCTGCACCGTTTTGTTTGAAAATGCCGCATACACTGTCCTCACTAAGATATCTGCCCTTGAAAACAACCTTACTCAAACCCACTTTCACACTGAACATCATCGAATCATTCCTCAACACAACCTTGTTAGCCTTGAACATCTTTTCTGTTTGAGCAGGCGAACCCATTTCGGCAACGGTATCGTTTCCAATCTGCAATTTCAAAGTGATAGGTAACTTCTGAATCCCTGCATTTAACTCTCCGCTCCAATTCTCAACCCTTTGAGCCATAGAGACAAAACCACAAAGCATCAAAACCACCAAAGCAATAGCATATCTTCTCATATTCAAATTATTTGTTTAGTTCCTAAGTCTTGCAAAATTACAAAAAAAATTTTAGGTTTTTCAAAACGCAGAACAAAAAAACAGTGTCTTTAAGTCGTAACAATAAAAACAAAAAAACTATGAAAAGATTTATGATTTCTTTAGCAGCACTTCTTTGTGCATCAATCTCATTCGGACAAATCACATTTACAGACGTGAATCCTGATGCCGTAGTAACCACACAAGACGAAATGGGTTATCCATTGAACGTATTGGAAAGCTTAGGCTCAACAACAGAAGCCCCATTCTATGTTCAAAACTATTGGTTTGAGGATTATCCGGCAACATCCTACATAGCAGTCTTTGGAGACGGAGCAGGAGTGGTCATACTTCCAAGTCAGGAGTTCTCGGCAGGTCTTGTTGAAAAACTAAATCAAGGAGCCGCAATCGGTGCATCTTCCAATTGGTCAACCGAAATGTTCCCTGCATTGCACGATGAAATCTATACAGCATGGCAAGGTCAAATCGGATATGCAGGATTGAAAGTAAAACACGCAGGCAATACCTATTACGCTTGGGTGAAACTTGGAATCAACGCCAACCATACTTTCACTGTGTATGAATATGCAATTGAAACCACACCGGGAAAAGCCATTGCAGCAGGCGATAAAGGTAACGTAAGCATAAGAAGTGTTGAATTCGATAACTTGGAGGCATATCCAAACCCAACCGACGGCAGATTGACCATAGTGAACACTGAAGCAGCTGAATCAATCTCCATAGTTGATATGATGGGAAGAGAAGTGATGAGGTTGAATCCGGTTATGGGTGAACAAAACGTGAACATTAGCTCCTTGGAAAGCGGCAACTACCTTTTAACAATCAAGACAGACAAAGGTCTGAAGGTAAAGAAAATCGTTCTACGATAACCCTACAATTCCAAACCAATAAGGTAATTCATCTCTTTGGGGATTGGATTTATTGCAGCTGAATGTTAAAAAAATAAAACGAAGAAAGAGAAAAGCCTTTCTTCGTTTTATTTTTTTGTTTCTTCGTTTTGTTTATTGGATTCTTTGTTTTAATCTTTCAAACAATCGGCTATGCGTTGCAGGGCTTCGGTTAAGGTGCTTTTTGGGCAGCCTAAATTGATGCGGAAACAACAATCGTATTGCGAATTTATTGATTTAGGAGCAAAAGTAGTGCCATCGTTCAACACAACGCCCGCTTTGTTTATCAAAAGTTCGGATAGCTCTTTGTGAGTCTTGCCACAGTCGCTGAAATCCAACCATGCCAAGAAAGAAGCCTCTGGAAGAACCATTTTTACCTTTGGAAGATTTTCCTTAACAAAGCTTTCAAGCAAAGCGATATTAGATTTCAAATATTCAAGCATTTGATTCAGCCAATCCTCTCCATAAGAAAAAGCAGCCTCTGCCGCAGTGTAAGCAAAAATATTGCCGTATGCCACACCCATTGCATCAATCCAACCAAAGTATTGCTTACGAAGAGCTTCATTTCCAATATAACAAACCGAACTTCCTAAGCCTGCAATGTTGAAAGTCTTGCTTGGAGCCATAAAAGTTATGCTATGTTCAAAGGCATGCTTAGAAACGGTGCTATAACTCACGTGTTTATTAGGAGAAAGCGTTAAATCGGCGTGAATTTCATCGCTAATAACTATCACATTCTTTCTTTGGCAGATTTCGGCTATTCTTTCCAAAGTTTCTTTTCCCCAAATTGTTCCCGCAGGGTTGTGAGGATTACTCATAATAAAGAGTTTGCAACCCTCAATCTTCTTTTCAAAATCTTCAAAGTCGATAAGAAAACGGCCGTTCTCTATTTTTAGGTTGCTACACACCAATTCCCTCTTGCAAGACTGAGGAAGATTGACAAAAGGCGGATAAACAGGAGTTGTAACCAAGGTTTTATCGCCCTCTTTTGTAAGAGAAAGCAAAGCAAACGAAATTCCTGCTACAATACCCGGAATAAAATGCAAATCGTTTCTTTGACAAGAGATGTTATATCTTCTGTCCAACCAATTGATTACAGCATTCCAATAATTTTTTGAAGGATTGCCATAGCCAAGTACCTCATGCTCGCAACGTTTTCTTATAGCTTCCATAACAAAATCAGGAGAGCGAAAATCCATATCGGCAACCCACAAAGGCAATAGGTCATCTCTTCCGTAAGTGTCGGGAAGAGAGTCATATTTTACACAGTCGGAATGTCTTCTTTCTATGTTTTCATCAAAGTTATATTGTTTTTTCATACGGCAAAATTAAGAAAAAATAATTAAAAACAATTTTGTATTTTTGCATTCTCTTAATAGAAAAAAAGGATTTAATAGAAATGAATTGGGTAATCTTGATTTTAGCAGGCTTGTGTGAAACATTTTTCACCTTTTGTCTTGGAAAAGGCAATCTCGCTTCGGGAAATAAAGC
>DEPP01000001.1 GCA_002358835.1 Bacteroidales bacterium UBA3389 | reverse complement strand
GGTTTCATTGATTTACAAAATGAAAAAAGCACCACCGCCGTCTGTTTTTGCGGTGGTGCTTTTGGATTGAATCAATTGTATGAAGAATTATCCTTTATAAAAAGGCATTCTTACAACAACTGCTTTCAATAATTTTTCTCTTACTTTGATGAATATCTCTGTGTCTTTTTTGCTGAATGCTGTTTGAACGTGTGCTGTTCCTATCGCAATTCCGCAAGATGGAGATTGAGTTCCTGAGCAAACTTTTCCTATTACGTTTCCTTCACTGTCGCAAACTTCATATCCTTGACGTGGAATACCTTTGTCAATCATTTGGAAACCTACCAATTTCTTGCTTACACCGTTTGCTTTTTGCTCTTCCAAACGTGCTCTGTCGATAAAGTCGTTTCCATCTACGAATTTGGTAAGCCAATTCAAGCCTGCTTCGATTGGAGATGTCTCATCATCGATTTCGTGTCCGTAAAGGCAGAATCCCATTTCCAAACGCAATGTATCACGACAGCCTAATCCTGCAGGTTTAATGCCGAATTCTTGTCCTGCTTCAAAAACTGCATCCCATATTTTGTCAGCATATTGTTTGTCAAAGTAGATTTCGCATCCGCCTGCTCCGGTATAACCTGTTGTAGATAACAATACGTTTTCTATACCTGCGAATGTAAGATACTTAAATGTGTAATACTCCATGTCTTCTATCAGAGTATCGGTCAATTTCTGCATTGCTTTCAACGCCAATGGTCCTTGAACAGCCAATTGTCCGTAGTGGTCGCTTTCGTTTGTGAATTCTGTTCCAAGAGTCAAGCCCATCTCTTCTGCTATCTTGCTCATCCAAGTCCAGTCTTTGTCTATGTTGGCTGCATTTGGCACCATAAAGTATTCTTCTTCAGAAACTCTGTAAACCAACATATCATCTACTATACCGCCTTTGCCATTTGGTAAAACAGTATAAAGAACCTTTCCGTCAAATAGTGTAGCTATGTCGTTTGAAGTGCAACGTTGTACAAATTCAAAGGCTTTTGGTCCCTTTGCTCTGAACTCTCCCATGTGAGAAACGTCGAATACTCCGACTGCATTTCTAACATTATTATGTTCGATTACCAATCCCTCGTAAGAAATCGGCATGTTGAAACCGGCAAATTCTGCCATCTTTGCACCTAAATCAATGTGCTTTTGTGTGAATGGTGTTGTTTTCATTCTAAATCCGTGTTTTATTTAACAATAATATTATTTCAATAAATCTTTGTTTGAATCTGCAAAAGTACTAATTTGTTGCGGTTATTCAAAGTTTTTAAGCATTAAGTTTTTTCCGTCCCATTCTGCGTATGGACTTTTAATCTCCCAAAATCCTGTGTTGATGTATCTGCTTTTTTCGTTCAAAGCCATGTCGCATTCTATGTGTCGATGTCCGAAAATAAAGAAATCGATGTCTTCTGTTTTGAGTTTGTTTTGGCAATATTTGTAAATAGGTTCTTCGGTTCCAAGAGATATTCTGTCGGATTCGGAATGCGATTTTCTGCTTTTTGAACTCCAAGTCGTACCTATTGAAAACGCCCAACGAGGATGAAGAGAGGCAAATGCCGATATGCAGAATCGGTTTTTGAAAATTCGATTGAGTAGTTTGTATTTTTTATCTGAAGAGTCCAATCCGTCGCCATGACCAATTAGAAAGGTTTTTTTATCTATTGTTACCTTATGATAGTCTCGGTGAACAATGAATCCGAGTTCTTTTTCCAAGTAATCTTTTTGCCAAATATCATGATTGCCACAGAAATAATGAATCGTGCAACCACAATCCGACATTTGTGCCAATTTGCCAAGAAAACGCACGAACCCTTTGGGAACTACATATTTGTATTCGAACCAGAAATCGAATATATCACCGAGCAAATACAATTCTTTGGCATCTTGTTCGATGCTTTCCAACCAACGAACGATACGTTTTTCCTTCTCCAAACTTTGATTGCGGTTTGGAACACCCAAATGGAAGTCGCTTGCAAAGTAAACCTTACTTTTCTTCTCTTGTTGCAAGTCTTGCATTGTTTTCAGCTTCTTTTTGTTCGATGAATTTTTTTAGTATGAGAGTGTGTTGATTGTTTGGAAGAGTGGTGTTAAGACCCTCTAATGTTTCTTTGTGGATGCTTAAATCGTTTCTATAATCAAAAAGCGGTCTTCCTTCGAATGTACGATATAGAGCGATAAGTGTGGTAAGAGAGCCTTTGTTTTTACGGATAAAATTCTCGCTATATGCCAACTCTTGTGCGTGAATATCTTGCAAACGCAAAACAAAAACGTGCTTAATCGAGTCTAAATTTTCGATGTTTGCAGATTTTAGATAGTCACTCATTGATTTGAGCGTTTTGCGAACTTGATTACTTCGATTGTTTAGCTCTTTAAGAAGTATTGATTCTTCAGACCCACTTACCGAATAGGTGCCTGAAAAATCGTTTGCCGAACTTTTGATTTCTATTTCTTCTTTTGCTTTCGGGCAAAGAGTGATGTAATCATCTTTGAGGCTGAGAGAATATAGTGTTTCTTCGGGCATTTTTACCAAATGTGAGAAATTACCATTTTTATCTAAGGTAATGGTGTCAGAGTCTATGAATCCGGTCTTTCCGATCTCGCTTAAAATCATGTATTTTGCATCCGAGTCTTGTATATTACCTTTTAATAGGAATGAATCTTGATCAGGCTTTTGTGTTTTGCTGCAACCGAAAGTTAAAACGGCGATTGCGACAATTGTAATCAGGTTTGAAAATTTCCTCATATCGTTTTATTGCTTTGTTGTATCTTTATAAAATCGGCAATGACCAATGCCGCCATTGCTTCTACAATCACACCTGCTCGAAGTACCGGAGCGATGTCGTGTCGTCCTAGATTGTCTATTTCTTTGATTGTTCCGTTTATGTCCTTGCAACGTAATGTTCCAATGCTTGCAATAGGTTTGAATCCGACTCTGAAAACTATGTCTTCGCCATTTGAAATCCCTGCTTGCACTCCTCCACTGTGATTTGTAAGAGTTCCTTCAGTTTCTTTCCAATGGTCAATGTCTTGGCTGCCTTTGCGTTTGCAACTTTCTAATCCGTCTCCTATTTCGAAACTTTTTGCAGAAGGAATGCTCATTGCCGCATGTGCCAAAACGGATGAAAGTTTATCGAAAACAGGTTCGCCTAATCCGGCAGGAGCATTATGTATCGTGCATTCAATTACTCCACCTAATGAATCTCTTTCTGCAAGAGCTTGTTGTAATTTTGCTTCGGCCTTATCTTTATCGGAAATGTAATCTATGCCTCCTAATTCTACTATCTTCGAATCAAGTTTTATTCTGAATTTATCAAGAAACAATTTTGCCAAAGCACCGCCGACAACCCTTGAAGCAGTCTCTCGTGCCGATGCTCTGCCACCTCCCGAAGATGCATTCAAGCCATATTTGCAGAAATAGGTGTAATCTCCATGTGATGGTCTGAAAAATCCTTCTAAATCTTTGTAATCTTCTTTGCGAATATTGTTGTTGCGAATCACAAATGCTAAAGGAGTTCCGAGAGTTATGCCTCTATCCAAGCCACTCAAAAAAACAACTTCGTCTTCTTCTTTTCTGTCGGTGGTAAACTTGCTTTGAGACTTTCGTCTGCTCATTTCTTTTCGGATAAATTCCATATCCAATTTGATGCCTGCAGGAAAACCCTCGACAATTCCGCCGATACATTCGGAATGACTTTCTCCGAAACTACTGAAAGTAAAAAGTCTGCCAAAGGAATTGCCTGTCATAACACTCAAAACAAAAATTAGACTGCAAAGTTATTGATAAAGTGGGAAACAAACGCAGGAAAACATATTTTTTTTGTGTTTAGCTATCGTTCAATGTGGTATAATGCTGATGACTTTGTGAAAGATTTTTCTGATTTTTAAGAAATAAAATGCTGCTTTTTTGTTAAAGAGGGGCGTTACATTATTTACGCTGATTTATATTCGATAAGACGGATGAAATTCTATATGTTTTGTGTTGCTTCTTTATTTTAATGTCAAAAAAACAAAGAAAGACATTCCCAAATGAAATAAAGTTTTTACCTTTGCAATAATTTTGAGACGTTGAAGCAAATAAAAAAGTATAGATATTATGACAGCAAGAGATGTTATAAAGAAAGATGATGTTGTTATCAAGTTTGTCGGAGACTCCGGCGACGGAATGCAACTTACAGGTACGCTTTTCTCTGATACATCTGCGTTAGATGGAAACGATATTGCGACTTTCCCTGATTATCCTGCAGAAATCAGAGCTCCACACAACACTGTGGCAGGTGTATCTGGTTTTCAAGTTCACATAGGTAAGCAAATATACTCCTCTGGAGACAAAGCAGATGTTTTGGTTGCGATGAATCCGGCTTCGTTGAAAGCAAATCTAAAATGGGCTAAAGCAGGAGGAATTATCATTGTTGATGCCGATACATTCGAAGAAGGAGCTATAGAAAAAGCAGGCTATTCGAGCAATCCGTTGGAAGATGACAGTTTGTCGAATTATAAATTGATAAAAGCTCCTATCACAAGTTTTACGATTGAGGCTGTGAAGGAGATTTTTACAGATAGAAAAGCAGCGTTAAAATGTAGAAATATGTTCGCGTTGGGTATGATATTCTTTATCTTCGGTAAGGAATTAGATCATACTTATGCTTATCTTGAAAAGAAATTTGCAAAGAAGCCTGAAGTAATTCAAGCAAACAAGGAGGTGATTCGTGCAGGTTATAATTTCTGTGACAATACCGATGTCATGGAATATCAAATGCAAGTCGAAACTGCAACAATGCCTGCAGGCAGATATAGAAACATAACAGGAAATATTGCAACTGCATGGGGTTTGTTGGCAGCTGCTGAAAAGGCAGGGCTTCCGCTTTTCTTAGGTTCTTATCCTATCACACCGGCAACAGATATTCTTATCGAGTTGGCAAAACACAAATCATTAGGAGCAAGAGTGTTCCAAGCAGAAGATGAAATTGCAGGTATTTGTTCTGCAATCGGAGCTTCATTTGCAGGAGCTATGGCTTGTACTTCTACTTCCGGACCGGGCTTGTCTTTGAAGAGTGAAGCAATCGGTCTTGCAGTTATGACAGAATTGCCACTTGTTATTGTAGATGTTCAAAGAGGTGGTCCTTCAACAGGTTTGCCTACAAAGACAGAACAATCAGACTTGGTACAAGCTTTGTTTGGAAGAAACGGAGAAGCACCTTGTATCGTTCTTGCTGCATCTTCATCTGCTAATTGTTTTGATTGGGCATTTGAAGCAGGACGTTTGGCATTGGAAACAATGACTCCGGTAATTCTATTGACAGATGGATATCTTGGAAACGGCTCTCAATTGTTCAGAATACCAAAAATGGCAGACCTTCCAAAGATTAATCCACCTTTTGCAACACCAAACGACCCTAATTACGCACCATACAACCGCGATCCTGAAACATTAGTAAGACAATGGGCAATTCCTGGAATGGAAGGTTTGAGACATAGAATCGGAGGTTTGGAAAAACTTTCAGGAAAAGGCAGCGTATCGACAGACAATGCCAACCACCAAGAAATGGTTAATTACCGTAAAGAAAAGGTTGAAAGAGTTGCAAACCGCATACCTGAACAACAAATCGAGGGAGATGAAAATGCAGAATTGTTGGTTGTAGGTTGGGGAGGCACACAAGGAGCTTTGAGAAGTGCCGTTCAAGAATTGCAAGCAGAAGG
>DEPP01000065.1 GCA_002358835.1 Bacteroidales bacterium UBA3389 | reverse complement strand
AGTTTTCAGAAGCAATCAATTCGATTCCTTTTGTTTGTCGCTCTCTTTCCTTTTGTATAAGGTCAAAGATTTGTGTATCTCTTGTCATAACTAAAATGTGTTTTTTAATAAAAGTGCAAAGGTATAAAATTATTTCGGATTGAGCCTTTGTTATGTTTTTTTTCTTTCTTGATTTCAGTAAATTCTTTCTTGATTTCAGTCCGCTGAATCTTGATTTTAGAAAATTGTTTCTTTGTTTCATTTGAGACGATATGAGATTTCGAACTTTGTTCACTTTTTGCTGTTAATTTGAACGGCAATGATAGATTTTTAATACTTTTGCACTCTCTATCATCGTAACGTTTAACCTAATTTTTATTCAGATTATGGAAAAAGAAAGAAAACAAAACAAGAGTGCTGTTTGGATTATGGCAGCGGTTATTTTGATTGCTTCTTGTGCAATCGGTTTTTCGGTTTATAAAGGCTTGAAAGCAGTTTCTATGGGCGAGAGAGTAGTAACTGTAAAAGGTGCTTCGGAACTTGAAGTCAAAGCAGATGTCGGCAGTATGTCGATTCGCTTTGCAATTCTTCAAAATACGCTTCAAGATGCGTTGAGAGTATCAAAAGAAAAAGAAACAATAGTAATTGATTTTTTGAAAGAGATAGGATTTTCCCAAGAAGAAATTTTTGTTGGCAACGTTTCTTATGACGAATATACAAGTAACGAGAAGCCATACGTAAGAGGTAGTATAAGACTTTTTGTAAAGAGCAAAGATATTGAAAAGATTAAGTCTTTGGAAAAAAGAGTTACCGAATTGTATGAAAGAGGCGTTGTGATAGATCAAGACTATTGGGACGGCGGAGCAAGTTATGAAATATCAGATGTAAACACCATAAAGCCAAAACTAATAACCGAAAGTATGGCTAATGCGAAAAAAGCAGGAGAACAATTCGCAAAAGATGCCGAAAGCAAGTTAGGCAAAATGAAAACTGCTTGGCAAGGACAAATCTCAATAGAAAACTTAGACGAAACAACCCCACATATTAAGAAATGCAGGGTTGTCAGTACTATAACCTATTATCTGGAAGATTAATCAAAGCATCAATTCGACAGCTATTTGATTGACTAAGTGCCATCTTTGAGGCAATAAATCAGACACTTTCCTTAATTGCTTGTCATAGTGAGACAGAAATTGAGGAAAGTGTTTTGCTATATGCTCTCTTTCTGTGTCTTCTGCCGTTCTAAGAGCTAACATTATATATTCGTTATAACGGTCTTCAATGCTTAGAGTTTCCGATTCGGGTTCAATTTCCAAAGAGATATTCCTTACATATGTTTCTATGTTTGCAGGATTCCACGAACGAGTCTTTTGATTGAACGAATGTGCAGAGGCACCTAAACCGAGATATTCCTCACCTTGCCAATATGAGGTGTTGTGTCGAGAACGCATATTTGGTTTGCAATAGTTTGAAACTTCGTAGTGCTCATAGCCTTCTTGTTGCAAGACCTGCATAGTCAAATCAAACTGCCTTAACATTTCGTCTTCATCAGGCAGACTTAACTTTCCTTTTTTTACAAGCTTATCTAAAATCGTTCCTTCTTCAACTGTGAGCGAGTAACAAGAGATATGCTCGGGTGAAAGTTCGATTGCTTTTTTCAGGTTTTCTTCCCAAGCTTGTGTTGTTTGGTTTGGCAGATTGAACATCAGGTCTATGGATATGTTCTCAAAGCCTGCCTTTCGTGCATCTTGAAAAGCCCTGATTGCTTGTTGAGAATCATGTTTGCGACATAAGGTTTTCAAATCACCATCCTTAAAACTCTGAATACCTATACTCAATCGATTGACGCCTTTTCTTCGTAAGAAATCAAGATAATCCGCATTCAGATGTTCGGGATTTGCTTCCATTGTAATCTCTTCGCATTTGGTCAAATCGAAACTTGATTTTAGCGAATCGAAAACAAGATTCATTTCTTCAAAATCAAGATTCGTCGGAGTCCCTCCGCCAAAGTATAATGTCCTTATCGGATTTGAAAGATAGCTTTTCCGATTTTGCATTTCTTTTGCAAGTGCTTGCAGATATTCTTTCTTGCTTTTGCGAGTTGCAACCGAAAAGAAATCACAATAAATGCACTTTTGACTGCAATAAGGTATGTGTATGTAAAGTCCGGACATCGATTTACAGCTTTTTTAACATTATTCTGAATGTTGTACCTTTGCCTATGACGGATTGTTTTACGAAAATCTTACCGTGATGATACTCTTCTATTATACGCTTTGCCAAAGACAATCCCATTCCCCAGCCTCTCTCTTTTGTTGTATAGCCTGCCTCGAAAATCTTTTTGAATTCCTTTTTTTGCATTCCTTTACCGGTGTCGCTGATATCGATAATAACGCGTTTGTTATCTTGAGACATTTCGAGCGATAGCGTACCTATTCCCCCCATTGCGTCAATCGCATTCTTTGAAAGGTTTTCCAATACCCATTCTAACAAACATTGGTTTATCGGAAGTATGATTTCTTCTTCTTTTGGCAGGTTTATGTCGTAGATTACTTTCTTTGAGCTTCGTGAGCATAGGTAATTCATCGCTCCTTCTATGATAGGGATTATGTTAATCGGGGTCAGTTCAGGATTAGTGCCTATTTGAGAGAAACGTTTAGTTATCATATCCAAACGATTTATGTCTTTGGTTATCTCTTGACAAATCGTTTCGTTTTCGGGTTGCAGTCGCAAATATTCAACCCAAGCAACAAGTGCGGAAATCGGTGTTCCGAGTTGATGAGCCGTTTCTTTGTTCATTCCGATCCAAAGCATATCTTCCTCACTCTTCTTCATGGCTTTGAATAATCTGAAAATAAGCCATACAAAGAAGATGGTAATTAGCAGATACACAACGGGATAGTATTGTAATGCGGTTATGAACTTTGAATGTCTGTAAAAGATCCGAGCATTCGGCTTTTCAGGTAGGTTAATAGTCCATACGCCGTTCTCATCTTTCATTTTACGGATTGTTTCAGGCAGATTCTCTTTGTCAATCAATTTTTCTTCTATATTTCCTGAAGCAATAACTTCTGTTTCCGTACTATCGGTTATCACAACAGGTAAAAAAACAGAATTATTTACAAGATCGTCCAAAAAAGTCTGAGTAAAATAATTCAGAGTCTCTCTCATGTTTCTATACACATTGCTTTCGCTGTAATATAGTTTGAATTTCATTCCGCTGACGTTGTATTCGAAAGGCGGATTCTGTGAAAAACGTTTCATTAAATTCCCGACTAATACCTTTTGCCCTTGAGGAATTTCGACGTTTTGCGATAATTGTATGTTGTTAAACTCATCTGTGATGATTACAGGTATGCTTTTGTTGTTTACAATGAAGTCATAGTAGAAATTAAGTTCGGCATCAAGCGGTTGAGACAAAATTATTTGATGTGCAGTTATGAATTGCTGTAAACGAATTTTTTCTTCTTGTGCCAATTTATTAAAAAACTTGGCTGTGTGATCAACAAAGTGTGCCTTACGACTTACTGCGTTCGCCCACAATTCAATCTTTATCTGTTCTTCTTTGCGTAATTGTCTGATTATTTTGTTTATCTGAATAAAGAAATACAAGATTATGGCAAATCCGATTATGAGAAACGCCCATCGTAGTTTAGGATTTTTCAAAGAATATTTCATATAAGGACATTACAAAAGTGAACTGCAAAAATACCTAAAGATTGAGAATAGTACAAATTTTATCTGCAAATAGTTGAGACTATCATTTTTTTTTGTAATTTTGAAACTCAAATAATCAAACAAATGTCTATAAAAAGCACTCTTCAATCGCTTACCTTAAAAGCGAAGATAAAGAAGAATCAACGGATGAAAAAAGTCTGCAATATGGCTGAAGCAAAGTCCGTTGGCTTTGTTTGTTATTTTGAGGAAGAAGATCAGTGGAAGACGATTCAGCCTGCAGTGCAGAAATTCCAAAATTTGGGTGCGAAAGTTATGGTTTTAGGAATTTATCCCGGCAAAGTAAAGCCATTATGGTATGTTGAGACGATGAACACTCTTATGTGTAGTTTGTCCGAATTTGGAATTACGGGAATACCTAAAGGACAGAAAATAGATGATTTTTTGAATGCGCATTTCGATATACTGATAGATTGCGATTTGACAGAGCATTTCACGACCGATTACTTGTCTATGCTTTCCAATGCGGGTTTTAGAGTTGCCGCAGACACAGAAAAGAACAGAAAACATTTCGACTTGTTAATTAAAATGGAAGAATCGGATTTGGGTTTGTTTGTTGAGCAAACTCTTTTCTACCTTTCCAGTTTCAAGACCAAAGTATAAAATATGAAAAAATTTGATTTACAGGGAACAGGTGTTGCTTTGGTGACTCCTTTCCACAAACAGGGCAATATTGATTTTACTTCGCTTGGCAGATTGATTGATCATACGATAGAAGGTGGCGTTGATTATCTCGTAAGTTTGGGAACGACAAGCGAATATCCTACATTGAGTAGCCAAGAGCAACTTGCTGTTGTAGAATTTACGATAGAAAAAGTTGAGAATCGAGTTCCGGTTGTATTGGGTATGGGAGGTAATGATACCCGTAGCTTGGTTGATAAGATAAGACATACTGATTTAAGCTCGATTGCAGCAATTCTGTCTGTGGCACCATACTACAATAAACCAAATCAAAAAGGTCTTTATGCACATTATAAAGCCATTGCAGAGGCATCAAATACTCCTATAATATTATACAATGTTCCAGGACGCTGTGGCGTAAACATGACTGCAGAAACAACGCTTCAATTAGCCAATGACTTTTCTAATATCATTGGAATCAAGGAAGCATCCGGTAATATGGCACAATGTATGGAAATATTGGCTAATAAACCGCAAGGATTCACAGTTGTATCCGGCGAAGATGCCTTAGTGTTACCAATGATTGCCTTAGGGGCTCAAGGGGTTATTTCAGTTGCCGCCAACGCTTACCCAAACATCATGAGCGAATTGGTAACACATTCGTTGAAATCAAATATGAAGAAAGCAAGAGCTGTTCACGAAAAGTTATTGCCTTTTTCTAATGCAATTTTTGATGAAGGTAATCCGACCGGAATAAAGGCTGCATTGGAGATAATGGGAATTTGTCAAAACAATCTCAGACTCCCATTGGTAAAAAGCAGTAAACAACTATATTCGAAATTGCAAACAATAATAAATAACATTGATTAACAATACTAAAACACAAATCAATTATGGTTAATTATAAAGATTTAGGGTTGGTAAACTCAAGAGAGATATTTGCTAAAGCGATGCAAGGTGGTTATGCAATACCTGCGTTCAACTTTAACAACATGGAACAAATGCAGGCCATAATCCAAGCTTGCGTTGCTCAGAAAAGTCCTGTTATTTTGCAAGTATCAGCAGGAGCTAGAAAGTATGCGAATCAAGCGCTTTTGCGTTATATGGCACAAGGTGCTGTTGAATATGCAAGAGAGTTAGGTTATGAGATTCCTATTGTTTTGCATTTAGATCACGGAGACAGCTTTGAGATATGCAAGTCTTGTATAGAATATGGCTTTTCTTCAGTTATGATTGACGGTTCAAGCCTTCCATACGACGAAAACGTTGCTTTGACAAAAAAAGTTGTTGATTATGCACATCAATACGATGTAACAGTTGAAGGAGAGTTAGGAGTATTGGCAGGAGTTGAGGATGAGGTTGCCGCAGAACACAGTACATACACTCGTGCTGAAGACGTAGAAGATTTTGTCAAGAAAACGGGAGTTGATTCTTTGGCAATATCAATAGGAACTTCGCACGGAGCAAATAAATTCCGCCCAGAACAATGTACAAGAAATGCAGATGGAATTCTTATACCGCCACCTTTGCGTTTTGATATCCTAGCTGAAATAGAGAAAAGAATACCTGGATTCCCTATTGTTTTGCATGGTTCTTCATCAGTGCCACAAGACCAAGTTGCAATCATTAACAAATTCGGAGGAGCACTGAAAGATGCGATTGGAATCCCTGAAGAACAATTGCGTCAAGCAGCAAAATCAGCTGTTTGTAAGGTAAACATCGACTCAGATGGTCGTTTGGTTATGACTGCAACAGTAAGACAAGTTCTTGCTGAAAAACCTGCCGAATTTGATCCAAGAAAATATCTTGGTCCTGCAAGAGATAATTTGAAACTTATGTACGAACATAAAATCATCAACGTATTGGGATCTGCTCAAAAAGCATAATCTCTTTCGTAATTCAAAAATAAAGCTACTATACTTTTGTATGGTGGCTTTGTTTTTTTTTGTGAGATTCTATAATTATCTGATTTCATAAAAGTTAAACAGTCTTATCCGAAAACCGATAGTCAACTTCCGACGCTAAGTGTTCGTTCAACGAAACTTGATATTAATTTGATTTCTTTTTGAAAAGGAATAGTCAAAATTAATCTTGATTTGAGAATATTGAGATCAAGATTTGTCTCGCCAAAATCAAGAAACAAAAAAACAAAACAGCGTTTCGTTACGTCAAATTTAAGGATTGTAAACGGTAATAAAAAAAAGAAAAACGAGAAACCGCATTGCGATTCCTCGTTCCTTTGGTAGCGGGGGCAGGACTCGAACCTGCGGCCTCCGGGTTATGAGCCCGACGAGCTTCGAACTGCTCTACTCCGCGATATTCAGGGCGCACCCTTGAGTGCTTAGGTATTATAGCA
>DEPP01000038.1 GCA_002358835.1 Bacteroidales bacterium UBA3389 | reverse complement strand
CCTCTATATCAAACAAAGATGCTGAATACTGCAACTGCATTCCCTCAACAGAAAACCGTAATTCACCGCTTGCAGGTATGGAATAAAGAACAACATTCCAATATTCCATCGCTTCATTATCTTGCAAGGAAACAGTGCCATAAACATTATGCACACTGCATTCATAAGTCAATGCGGTAGCAAGCATAGTCTGTTGTTGTAAATAGTCATAATTCAAAGTAGAAAAAACATCCCTTTCGGTATGATAATGAGGCGTAAATTCGTATTCGGAAAGGAAAACACTGCGAACGCCATAACTATTGTAAGAATAAGAATCGGATTGCATATTGTATTGATATGTGGTGTAAGGAATAAGATTTGTATAAAGCTCTGCAAATTCCACTGCCATATCTGTAAGTTCCTGACTGTTGTTATACTTGATTATGCTGACAATTTGATTATCAGACTGAGCAGTACAATACCCTACCATATCGAGATTTATCATTGCCATTATGTTTTCTTTCCATATCGGATTAGATATGCTTTCTATCGTATGATTACTTCCTTTCAACCCCTGCTCTTCTGCTGCAAAAAAATTGATTACAAGAGTCTTTATCGGCTTTACGTCATTGATTGAAAACACTCTTGCTATCTCTAAAAGAGCTGCAACACCTGAGGCATTATCATCTGCTCCCGGTGCAATGTTTATGAAATCCTCAAAACCCTCTTTGAAAGATACAGCATCGTAATGAGCTCCCAAATGTATGGTTGAATCTTTTGCCCAAATACCTCTTTTCTTACCAACAACATTATACTGCCACGTTTGATTGATTATGCCCGTAGAAAAGGGGTATTCCATTTCCAAATAAAAAGAATCCAATGTTGCTTCAAAACCATAAAGTTCCAATCTGCTGCGAAGATATTCCGCCACATCCTTTCTATTATTGTTGAAAGCATATCTTGAACCGAAGTTCTGCAATTCTCTGACATTAGCTTCCAAACTGTCTTTATTGATTTGCGAACAAAGGTTTTGGATTTCCGAATCTTGACTCTGAGCCAATGAAACAAAGAAAGAAAAAATTAAAACAAAGAAAGAAATACACCTTTTCATATAATGATATTGTTATTCGTTAATTTCTATTTTCAGAACACTTTTTGTGCTGTTGCTTATTTTGAATCTATCATCTATTCTCTTACCTACAACCCACACAATTTCATTTCCACTGCACAAAAGCCATTGACGCTCCTTATCCAACAAAGAATATTTGTTCGCAGTAAAGAAATCACTGAGTTTCTTTTTCTTTTTCATTCCGAAAGGCACAAAAGAATCTCCTTGCTTCCAATGCCTCAACTCCAAAGGAAAATTCAACAAATCCATATCCAACATTGCGACATTCGCTTTCTTTGGTACACTTATGAAATTCAGTTCCTTCAATACTTCTATCTTAGCTTTGAACGGCTCGATTATCGATGTAATTTCGCCATCTATAGAATAATTCGTTTCTTTTTCGTCTTTATCAATTGGATATATCAAAAGATACTCTCTGTCTTTTAACAAACAATGAGTCTTACTATAAAAGCGTTTACCCGATTCTGCATCCAAAACCATCGAAACATTATTGACAACCGATTCATTAAAGCCATAATCAGATAATATCTCATACAAATAAATTCCAATCGGATGAAGACGTTGTAATTCAGCTATAGATATTTTTATATTTTCTTTCTCTCGGATTATTATCTCATCCTTTACTTTTTCAATGGCACTTCTGAAAATAGTTTCGGTATCCCGCAATCGTTCTATATTCTTTCTGATAATTGAATCAAAGTCGGGGGATATTTCTTTCAGCACCGGTATCACACAATGGCGGATTTTATTTCTTAAAAACTTGGTTTCGGAATTGGTAGAATCCTCAACAAATTGTATGTTTCTTGATTCGGCGTAGTCAAGTATAGATTTCCTCGTAGCAAAAAGCAAGGGGCGTACAATGTTTCCATTCTTTGGCAATATACCATGAAGTCCTGCTATGCCTGTTCCTCGTAAAAGATTGATAAAGAAAGTTTCTGCGGAATCATCTGCGTGATGTGCTGTCAGCAAATAGTCGAATTGATTTTCTCGCATAAGGTTTTCAAACCACGAATAACGCAATTCTCTTGCTGCCATTTCGAGTGAAATTCCTTTTTCCTGCATATAGCCGTATGTGTCGAAATCTTGAACAAACAATTCAACACCATTACACTCCGCCCACTTGATAACAAAATCTGCATCTCTGTTACTTTCCTCTCCTCTCAAATGAAAGTTGCAGTGAGCTGCCGAAAAAGTATAGCCCAATTCCAAAAGCAATTCAGCCAAAACGACAGAATCCACTCCGCCACTAAGAGCGAGTAGGATTCTGTCGTTTTTTGAAAAAAGCCTTTGCTCATTTACAAAGGCTTCAAACTCTTTTCGTATCATTATTTCTACAACTTACGAAGTATAAAGTCCGTCATAAGTGTATATAAGTGGAATCGAGTATTTCCTCCATAGATTCCATGATCTTTATTTGGATAAGCGAAGTGTTCAAATTGCTTATTCGCTTTTATCAATGCAGTAATCAAATCCATGGAATTTTGATAGTGAACATTATCATCAGCCGTTCCGTGTATCAATAGGTAGTTTCCTTTCATTTTATCCACATGATTGATTGGTGAATTTTCATCATAGCCTGTCGGATTTTCCTGTGGAGTTCTCATAAAGCGTTCTGTGTAAACGTTATCATAGTAACGCCAATTTGTAACAGGAGCTACAGCTATTGCTGTTTTGAAATAATCTGCTCCTTTGGTCAAACACAATGTGGACATATAACCGCCATAACTCCAACCAAAGATTCCGATTCTTTCTTTATCGATATATGGCAATGAACCAAAGTATTTAGCTGCTTCTATTTGGTCTTCGGTTTCATATTTTCCCAATTCCATATATGTACACTTCTTAAACTTTTCTCCATTCATACCTGTACCACGACCATCTACGCATGCAACAACGTAACCCTTTTGTACAAGCATTCTAAACCACATATAATCAGAGCTGCGGCTTTGAGAATTTAACACTTCTTGGCTTCCCGGTCCACCGTAAACATAAAATAACAATGGGTATTTTTTACCTGCTTCCATCTTTGCAGGTTTTATAATCCAATAATCAAGTTCTACTCCTGTTGATGTTTTGAATTTACCGAATTCTTTTCTTTCTTTACCGTACTTTTTCAAGGTTTCCTTCAAGTCTTTATTGTCTTCCAATGTAAGAAGCACCTTTCCGCTATTGTTATTTATAGTGTAAACAGTCGGAGTGTCGGTATCAGAATAAGAAGATATGTAATACTTACCGTTAGCTGAGAAATCTGCAGTGTATGTTCCTACTTTACCGGATAGTTTCTTTATTTTCTTTTTCTTATCTACCACTAAAAGTTCTCTATTGTAAGCTTCGGATTGAGCAGCTGTGAAATAAATTTGTTCTGTTTTAGGGTCGATATAACAAATCTGATCAACGTCATATTTACCGCTTGTAATCGGCTCTATTTCTCTTGTGTATAAACCGACCTTATAAAGATTCATAAACCCATTCTTTTCACTCTTCAAAATAAAATGCTGTTTGTCCGCAAGGAAAGTAACATTCTCTGCTTGTTCTATGTAGCATTCGTTTCTCTCGTCATAGACTTTTTGCATTTTATAGTCGTTACAATTTATCAAAAACAACTCATAGTGATTTTGATGTCTGTTTAATTTGTGCAAAAAGACCTCATTGTTTAATGTCCATTGAAGACGTGGAACGTAAATGTCTTTTTCCGGTCCTAAATCTATGTTATGAGTTTTTGAAGTTTCAATATCATACACATGAACTCCTATTACAGAATTATCTTCTCCTGCTTTTGGATATTTGTAAGTATATTGCATTGGATACAATTCACCATAATAAGGAATTGTAAACTCTTTTACTTTGCTTTCATCAAAAGAATAGAACGCTATCTTTTTAGAATCCGGGCTCCAAAAGAAACCTTTTGTTATTGCAAACTCTTCTTCGTACACCCAATCGGTAGTTCCATATATTATCTTATTGAATGCTCCATCTGTTGTCAATTGTCTGACTGACATATCAGCCAAAGACAATACGTATATGTTGTTATCTTTCACATAAGCGACCATCGAGCCATTTGGAGAGAAGTCTGCCAAACGTACTTTCTCATCACAAACTGATGTAATTTGCTTTGTCTGCAAATCATACACATAATAATTTGCCAAATACGAACGTCGATAGATGAATTGTGGGCTTGTAGCTAACAATACTTTTGTTTCATCGCTATTAAATTCATATTCGAATACTTGTTCTTCTGCATTCTTAAATTTCAAACCTGTAAACGATACTATGGTTTCAACTTTCTTTCCATCCTTATAAGAGTACTTCTCAATACCTTCAGATGTCAAAATGCAATAGTTTTCTCCGTTATTCATCGAACGAATACCCGCTATGCTCTTAGAGCGAAACGTTCCCTTGACCCAAATATCCTCTAAAGTAATTTCTTGTGCGAATAAACCACAACACAAAAATAATGCTGCTAATGCAAGACCTAGTTTTTTCATTTCAAATTTCAATTGCTTAAAGTTTTATGTTTATTTTTCTATTCTACAATATTATCTATCAATATGTCCTTGTATTTCAACAATGGGTCGATATTCTTTCTATCAACTGGGAAAAGCGTATCCAAAACCCAACGATCAATCTGATAACTGTTTCTGTACTTATTCAAAGCCAAGCGATGAACATACTCAGTCATATATTTACCCCACTTGGTTTCTTTATGAGCTCTGTAATATGCTTGTAAGGCTGCTTTGTATTCAGGTTTAATCACATCCTTATCATCATACACAGGAGTGTTTTCCAAACCTTTAGTTACTGTAAAACAAAGATGCTCGATTTCTCTGGTAACCAAATCTTCTCTTATAAAGTCCGGATTCTTTTCCATAAACTCATCACGCCATTGAATCCTCACAAAGACTTCGGAAAGCGGGATATTCAAAGCGGCATGCCAAACAGTAGGGATATCATGTTCCTTTATCCACAAACCTCTGTAATATCTGTATTCCGGAGTCAGCATTTTTTGGAACTTATCATACAAAAAAGCTGGTTGAACCTCGATTGCATAAGAAGTATCTTCAAAAGACATTATTCTGTAACCGAACTTACCATATTCGTTTTCAAACTTCTTCATATCTCCCATCAAGCCTCCCAAGACCTTAATATCACGATGAACCAACGCTCTTATTTCTTCATCGGAGAAAGTCTTATGAAGCGTAATCGTCTTATCTTCACAACTCATCTGGTGATAAAAATACAAAAGTTGGTATCCCCAATCGGCATTATCAGGATCGCCTTCGAACATCTTTTCAAACACAACGCATGCCGTATCTATCACATCTCTTTCGCTAAACGGAAGCTTACTCAACTTATACGCAAACTCCGTCAATTTAGAATCATCAAGACGACTTGTGTTTTGAGCGAACAATCCCGTTGCAAACAAAATCGCCACCAACAAACTTGCAATACTTGTTTTTTTCATACCTGAAACAATTTAATTAATCCCGAAAAAGTTCGAGCAAATACCCTGCAAAGATAGCTAAAAAAGCGAACAATTTGGACATTACCAAAAAAAAATGTACCTTTGCAGTCAAAATGAAGTCAGAATGAAAGTTCTAAAAATTGCAAAACTACTAAACGCATTATCCTACATAGGCTTGTTAGGCGTAATCGTCTGTTACTTTTTCGTAAGGTTTGAAAGCATAGAACAAATCGCATTTACATTGCTTGGAGTCTGCATTTTGAAGATGCTCTCCGCTAGTTTGAAAGCTAACTTCTTCGAAAAAGAATACACAAAATTCAAGGACGACAACGAGTTTATGCAAAGACGGATTGACGAATTGGTAAAAGAAAAAGAATCAAATAAATAATACAAATACTTAAACACAAATCTACTCAAGTAGAAAGATAAACAGTTTTTTTATGGCAACAACAGCAGATATCAAAAACGGATTGTGTATAGAGATGAACAACGATCTATTCACTGTAGTGGAGTTCTTGCACGTTAAACCTGGAAAAGGAGCAGCATTTGTAAGAACTAAATTAAAGAGTTTCAAAACAGGAAGAACCTTAGAGCACACTTTCCCTTCTGGATGTAAGATAGAAACTTGCAGAGTTGAAAGAAGACCTTACACTTTCCTTTACAAGGATGATACAGGATACAACTTCATGCACGCAGAAACTTATGAGCAAATCAACATTGAAGAAAGCATGATAAACGCTCCTCAATTCCTTAAAGAAGGACAATATGTTGAAATAATAGTTCACGCAGATACAGAAACCCCTCTTTCATGCGAATTACCACCATTTGTAGAAATGGAAGTAACTTACACAGAACCGGGCGTAAAAGGAAACACTGCAACAAACGCTATGAAAGATGCTACAGTGGAAACAGGAGCTAAAGTAAGAATACCTTTGTTCATCGAAACCGGTGAAAGAATCAAGGTTGACACAAGAACATCTGAATATTCAGAAAGAGTAAAATAAGCTCTGAATCAGCAAATAAAAAAGCGTAAACATCGAATCGTTTACGCTTTTTTTGTATTCATATTTTTGCAATAAAAACAAGTTGAAATAATTCTTTGTTTTAGAAAATTATTTCTTGATTTCAGCGTAACGAAACAAAGAATTAAGAAATTGTTTCTTTGTTTTAGTAAGGCGTTATTTTTATCCTATCTTACTATCTTAAAAAGAAAAAAACGAACCGCTGTTTTAGCGGTCCGTTCATCAAATTAAAAACAAAAATCACAAAACTTAAATTTATTCAAACGATAAAATAGCCTCCTTGATTAAAGCAATCGCTTCTCTCAATTCCTCTTCCGTTATCACCAAAGGCGGTGCAAATCTTATGATATGTTGATGTGTTGGTTTTGCAAGCACACCTAATTCCTTCATCTTCAAGCATACATCCCATGCTTCTTTACCATTTTTAGGTTTTATCACAACTGCGTTCAACAATCCCTTACCTCGAACCAACTCAATCATATCACTCTTAACCGCTTTCATTTCTTCGCGGAAGATTTTTCCCAATCGCTCTGCTTTCTCTGCAAGTTTCTCTTCTCTAACTACTTCCAATGCTGCAACGGCTACTCGTCCTGCCAAACAGAATCCTCCGAATGTTGATCCGTGTTCGCCGGGTTGAATCGTCAACATTATCTCATCGTCAGCCAAAACCGCAGAAACAGGCAACACCCCGCCCGATAGAGCTTTTCCTAATATCAAAATATCCGGACGAACGCCCTCGTGAT
>DEPP01000088.1:777-4855 GCA_002358835.1 Bacteroidales bacterium UBA3389 | reverse complement strand
AAATTCCAATTTATCTATATAAACAAAAAAGACGGAGAGCATACATCCTAATAGGACATATGCTCTCCAAATTTATCATATACACTTTAATTTATGATTTAGTGCATCGAAAAAGGGTTTACCCTTAATAGGCAAACCCTTTTCAAGTAACTCGTCTTCATAAGCAAAGCGAACTTCAAGTTGTTCGGCACTGTAGGTTTTAAGAAAACTTCTCCAAGTGTTTTTATCCATTTGTTGAAGTTTATCCCATAGTTCAGGAAAATGTTTTCTAAGTTTCCTCAGTTCATCAAGGGACTGTAAGGGACAGCACCAACAGGATACACGAGTAAAAATATCATATAATCCATCCCAATCAAACCCACGTGCTTTACAATATGCAAGACAGTCAGCTTCCGTCATATTCCACTCTATAAGCGGATAGTTAAGTTCACGAATACGATGCTTTTCATCTGATGCAATGCCGACATACTGAATTAAAGTATATTTTTTCGATAATTCCCGAAGGTAAGCATTTATTACTCTTGTCTTGAGAACCGATGTACACCACCGATTACGAGGCCCTGCCCAACTAAATCCATTTCTTCCTTCAAGGGTAGGATTTCTTCGTGGTGGTGAGTATTCATAAAAGTAATACTCAAAAGGATACGGAGCTTTAAGTCTTGTAATTGGTTGATTTATATATTTTCCTAACTTATCTATGTGTTTATACATAGCATCGAACTCTAAACCTGTATCACAAAACAAGATAATATCAACAGGCATTTTTTCTTCTAACATACGAAGTAACATTGCCGTTGAATCCTTACCACCGGAGAGTGAAACTATATGTAAATCGGGCTTATTCATATTTCTCTCCTTTTTGACCGTTTTGATAGATATTTGGGACATTGGATAATTATAGTGCGAAAACTTTGCTTACATTCACCTTGACATTTTCTGCAAAGAATATTATAACATCGTCTGCCATTGCTGCCGATAAAAAAGGCCCATTCGTGTTTCCACTTTTTAGACCGACTCATATCTCATGCTCGGACTTGTTGTGAGTCTTATCTTGTGACTCTTTTTTTATTTCAGTAGTATTAGTTTTAAGTTTATCACGAACAGACGGTTTTACAGGTACAGCTTTGATTTCATCACCCTCACGGACAAAAATTTCGGGGAACTGAAACAGATTGCTATATTTTTCTGCAAGTTCGGGAGATAGACTTCCAAAACTGTCTTCAGTGAGTCCACAAATAAAGAAAGGCCCGGCAATTATATCAAGCATTTGTCCTTCGTCACCGTACACAGCACGATTAAGTGTCATACCGTTGATTTTACCTTCTTCGTTACAAACTAATGCAACTTGGTCTTCAAATGGGTAGATAGCTTGGATAAGTCCACCGCCAACAGCGGCTTGTAATGACTCTAATTCAGAGCCGATTTCTTTCATATACGGAGCAGTTAAAGGTTCACAGATTAAAACATTTATTTTCTGTGGATCTTCAACTGCTGTTTGCTCTTCGGCAAGTTCTTTTTCGGTGAGTTTTCTACAACTGTCTTCACCGTATGCAATACCTAAACTACTACCTTTGTCCCAAGACACGTGTATTGTACCACCATCGTCCACTCCTTTAACAGAGCCACGGTCGCCCGGTTCTAACTTAGAATATGGGTCATCCATACGCACAAGTGCTACTCTCGTACCTTCAGGAAATTCTTCTCTTAATCTTTTTACAACTTCATCAGATGGGAAACCATACATTGTTAAGTCCTCCTTCGATTATTCTTCAGAATCAATATTCGATGTGAAGTCTTCAGCATCAAATTCTTCATCTGTCATAAAAGTTAATTTATTTATGATAAATTGTGTTCTGTCACGCAATTCTGCATCTTCAATATGCTCTACAGCAACTTCCATTTCTGAAATCAGTTCCTTTCGGGATGAAGCACTATAGAAACTTATAATTGTTTTTTCTTCGGGTGAAAAGTTCATTATAATTCCATCTCCTTTTTGTTATTTTGTGTGGTAGGTGTAGCCTTGGTAATATCTTCTTTGTGCTTTTTAAGTTTATCCTTAACAGAAGGTTTATGACTCGGTTCATATTTTTCTCCATAATCCTTTTCAAGAGCTTCTAAACGTGTAAGAAAAGAATTTACTTCATCATCGGACAAATAACATTCTTTTTGTACTCCAAAGACCATTTGCCTTACTTCATCGAAGTTTCCTAAAGCAATACAATCAGATATACGCTGCTTGGTTTCAGCATCGTCTTCATAAAACTCTTCGTATCCATCGGCAACATTGCGAAAGAATGTATCTAAATCTTCAGCAAAAAGTTCGCCATTGTCATTTTCGGGAATTTCTTCTTCGGGGTATATGCCACTCATATAGTTATCAAACTCTTTAGAATATGCTTCGTATTGCTCTTTGCCAATGCTACTTAAAAACTCAGGTTTAAATATCCATAATGGATATTCCCAAAAGCCACTTTGTTTTGTAAGTCCTGTATCTGTTGCAACACCGGATTGCAATATTACATCAGCAAAACGGCAGTTGTTTGTATCAATATACGCACAGTTTTTCATACCGATATACTCTCCAAAACTAACCGTAAAATCTGCATATGGAAGTCTTGCACCGTCTTCTTCGTAGTCAAATCGTATATGTAAATTATGGTGAATTTCTCCCATAAAATCCTTAACTTCTATCAAGGCAAGTTTCGGATATATTTCAACCTCTCCAAGAGAGTTACTAATCTTAAAAGAATTATCCATTATTACACCTCCAAATCATTATTTTTCTGATGTGATATTTTCGGTTCGGAAGCCACTGCAGCTTTATGTGACTCTAACTGTTTTTTTATTGATTTTTTTATATCGGGAAGTTCAATTCCATAAACTCCTGCAATATCGTCACCCAATCTATGAGTATATTTATCAATATCTTTTTCAGTTAAAGTTCCGTGATAAACCTTGTCTTTAAAATCTTCAATTTGGTCTTCAGTTACATTGTCCTTAAAGACTCTGTACAAATAGTAGTTCGTCCCATCGTGGTGTGCTGCTTCGGCCCGAAGGTCGCCCTTTTCATCAAGAAACCACTCAGTCATATCCGTATCAGAATATAAGCAGTCTTTTATATTACCACTTGGGACATCCTTATAGCCGTGTGCTCGGCCATTCCAAAGACCTAAATCACCTATAATAATTATCGGTTGGTTGTACTGAATATCAAGGTGTATTCGTTCCGCTTCAAGCAGTTCATCATTTTCTTCGATATACCTTTGTAAAAGTCTATCTTCCGGTTCGTCAGGATAGTTTTCCCTTGCAAACTTTATACCTTCTTCATAATCAAGATTAAGGTTACTCCAAAGCACAAAATGAAACGGTTCTTCGTTGAGCGAAGAAAGGTATTCTTCGGCATTACCTTCAGGAAGGGTTTCATACGAAGAGTGTGCCTTGAAAATCCTATCGTAGAACTTTTGCCAATTATGGGGAATATACTCGGTGTTAATATACTCTCCATAGTTAATATCTGATGAAATATGAGTTGGTGCAGTGCTCGGCAATCGTATATCTCCATGCTCAAAGTGAAGAACTTTTACATTTGATGAAAGTGCATTATTTTTTACCATTTCTGCGTGAGCAGTATAGTCAAGCTCGTAAACATCCGCAACAGGGTTTCCATCTACCGAACCTGTAATGTGTATTGCAAAGGCAATAATATTTTCATCACGTTTGGGCTCGGCCCACTGTTGCCAAGTATAAAATGCAGAGGATTCCTTAATAAAAATATCATTTTCTTTCAAACAATGAGTTCCATTTTCTCTTGAAAGCCATACAAGGTATTTATCATCGGGACTGTCACTTATCATTGCAGATTCAAGAGCTTTTTTATCAACCTCAAAGTCTTCCTGATGATGTTTAGTGTTACTTTTCATAACCTGTTCAAGAAAGGACACCACATCAACATTTTTAAACTGTTGCATTACGACACCTCCGCTTCAGCCGACTTTGACTTCGATTTGGTTTTGGTTTTGGATTTGGGTGCTTCTTTTGAGATTTTATCTTTTTCTTCTTTAAGTTTTTTGCGGACAGA
>DEPP01000088.1:0-721 GCA_002358835.1 Bacteroidales bacterium UBA3389 | reverse complement strand
TTGCTACTTCGGGAGCAGTTTCTTTTTCAGCTTCCTTGAGTTCAGGATTAAGTTCATAACCAAGAAAGTTCATCACTTCGTTTACACGTTCTTGCATAGATTCTAAATTCTCACTTGTCGAAACAAACTCACAGAGTTCTTTAAGACCAACCTCTTCACTTGGAAGAGTTCTTGCTAATCTACCGAACTGTTTAAGGGCAATTTCAAAGGTTTTTTGTCCCAATTCATCTTTTTCGGCAGTAGCAATTTTAGATGCAATACCACTTATGTAATCTACAGTCTTATGAAGGTCAAAAGGTCTGTCCGCCTGTTTAACAGTTTTCCTCTCCTGTGCAAGTTCAGGCATCTTTTCTTCGATTTTTTCAATAATATCTGATGCCGTTTCCCTTATAACCTCAAGTGATGCTTTTAGTTCCTTAGTTTCCTGTCCGCTGCTCCATCCGGCAATGTATCCAAAAGAATAATCTGAAGTGTCAATACCAAATCTTTGACATACTGTATATGCAACACTTTCTGCTTGAACTTCTTTTGTTCGGCTGTCGGGTCTATCATCCACCACAACACCGTCTTCACCTTTTTCGGGAAGTGCGTGAAGAATAGAGTGAGCAATTTCGTGAATTGTTGTTTTTATAGTCTGCATTTCAGACAAACTATCCTTAACAACAATACGGTTTTCTACAGGATTAAAAAAGCCATTTGCACCACTGTCTATAGGTTCAAG
>DEPP01000132.1 GCA_002358835.1 Bacteroidales bacterium UBA3389 | reverse complement strand
GAAATAACAGAGTATATTCAAGACTCTAAGCAAGCGAAAGAATTAGGAATAAGAAGCAATTGGGCTGCTAATGAAAAGACAGCAATGGAAGCTGCCTTGGGAATGAGCTATGCAGGAAAAAGAGCAATGTTCTGCTGTAAGCATGTCGGAATAAACGTAGCGGCAGACCCTTTTATGAACTCTGCAATCACAGGAGCAAACGGAGGATTGATATATATAGCAGCCGATGACCCTTCAATGCACTCTTCACAAGATGAACAAGATTCAAGATTTTATGGAGATTTTGCATTGATTCCTGTTTTGGAACCATCGAATCAACAAGAAGCTTACGATATGGTGCATTATGGATTTGACCTTTCTGAAAAGTATCATGTTCCTGTAATGATGAGAATCACCACTCGTATGGCTCACTCTCGTGCAGGTGTGGTTAGACGTGAGGTTTCAAAGCAAAACGCGATCACTTTGCCGGAAAAGAAAAATCAATTCATATTGTTGCCTGCTAACGCAAGAGTTCAATACAAGGAATTGTTGGAAAAGCAAGCTAAATTGGTGGTTGAAAGCACAACATCAGGATTTAATAAGTATATAGATGGAAAAGATAAATCTGTAGGTGTAGTTGCCTGTGGTATTGCTTACAACTATTTGATGGAAAACTACAAAGACGGAGAGTGCCCTTATCCTGTGTTGAAGATTTCTCAATATCCTATGCCTGAAGACTTGTTGAATAAGCTGTATGATGAGTGTGAGTCAATTTTGGTATTGGAAGAAGGACAGCCATTGTACGAACGTTTGATTAAAGGCTTGTTGAATAAAGGTAAAAAGGTGAGTGGACGTTTGGATGGTGCGTTACCAAGAACAGGAGAGTTGAATCCGAATTTGGTAGGTAAAGCATTAGGTTTGAATGTTAAAGAAGGATTCCCTATACCTTCGTTAGTTGCTCCAAGACCTCCAAAATTGTGCGACGGATGTCCTCATATCGATTCTTATAAAGCTTTGAATGAAGCAATGCAAGAACATGGAGAATATAAGGTGTTTGCTGATATAGGTTGTTATACTTTGGGAGCGTTGCCACCATTGAAGGCAATATACACGACAGTTGATATGGGAGCATCTATCACTATGGCAAAAGGTGCGGCAGAGGCAGAATTGAGACCTACAGTAGCGGTAATCGGAGATTCAACATTTACACACAGCGGTATGACAGGCCTTTTGGATTGTTGCGTTGATAATGTTCCTGTAACAGTAATGATATTGGATAACGGCATTACCGGTATGACTGGCTCACAAAAGTCATCTGCTACAGGCAGAATAGAAAGCATTTGTCAAGGTATTGGAGTTGACCCTGCACACATAAGAGTAATCAATCCGCTTGCAAGCAGATTTGAAGAAAATGTAAGAATTATAAAAGAGGAATTGGAATATCAAGGCGTTTCTGTTATAATTCCGAGAAGAGAATGTATCGTTTGGGCCAACAAGAAGCGTAAAATGGCTAAGAAATAATCGAAGTAAACCAAATAAAGGAGATTATAAAGATGAAAATAGACATAATATTGTGCGGAGTAGGTGGTATGGGAGCATTAAGTTCGGCAGCAATCATATCAAAAGCAGCACTTGAAATGGGAATGTATATGAAGCAAGCCGAAACTCACGGAATGAGTCAAAGAGGTGGTGATGTACAATCGCACCTTCGTCTTTCTGACCAACCGATTGCTTCAGACCTTATTCCGGAAGGCGAATGCGATATAATCCTTTCTGTTGAACCAATGGAGGCTTTGAGATATTTGCCATTCTTGAATCGTGAAACAGGTTGGGTGATTACCAATCAAAATCCTTTTGTCAATATTCCAAACTATCCTGATCAAGAAGCAGTGTTGGCAGAAGTAAGAAAAATCAAGAACCATATCTTGTTTGATGCAGATAAAATAGCAAAAGAAATCAACAATCCTAAGGGAACAAACATGGTAGTTCTTGGTGCAGCTTCAAAATATTTGGGAATAGATATTGAAAAACTTGAAGCAGCTGTAAGAAGTAACTTTGCAAGAAAAGGCGATGCCATAATAGATGCAAACATTGCAGCGTTGAGAGCAGGAAGAGAAGTTGCAGATAAAATGTAATTAAAATCATTCTTATAGGATAGCGAAGCATCGATTGAGTATCTTGATTCGGTGCTTCGCTTTTTGTTTTTTATTAAATACAATAAGCAATGAAAATAACATTGGGCTTTGGCAGTAATTTGGGAGAAAGAAAAGAGACAATAGAACAGGCATACGAACTTTTGGAGAAGGAATTGGGCGAGATGATTTCAAAATCGTCTTTTATAGAGACCGAACCATGGGGATTTACATCTGATAATATGTTTATGAACTCTGTTGCTGTGTTTGAAACAGAAAAAACGCCTATGCAGGCTCTTGAAATCTGTAATATGATTGAAGAGAAATTGGGCAGGAGACGAAGTGTCGATGATGTGGGTTATGCTTCTCGAAGCATAGATATTGATATTCTTTTTTGCGATTCTCAAATCATCGATACCCAACGCCTAAAAGTTCCCCATCCTTTGATAGAAAAGCGAGATTTTGTTTTGAATCCGCTCAAAGAAATAATGCCTGAGTTTATTCATCCTTTAATTGGGAAAAAAATAATTGACATTTTTTCGGATAAATAGGCAAAAAATGCTCTGTTTTTAAGAAAAAAACGATCACATTTCTTCGTTTTTAAGTTAAAAAATCTGCAAAAATCGACCTAAAAACAGAAATAATTTTCACGAAAAGAAGAAAAAAATCGGTCAAATTCGGAGACGAGAAACTGAAACAAAGAAAGAAAAAAATGAATCCTGATTTCAGAAAAATAAATCTTGATTTCAGAAAATTCTTTCTTTGTTTTGTTTTAGCGAGGTTTGTAGAGGGTAAATTTTAATTGTATATTAGTTGTGCAATGTAGTGAATTGTAGATTGTTATCTTTGCTTAGTGAAAATAAAAACAAAAAAAATAGGGAGCTAATCTTCGATTGCTCCCTTCCTTTGTACATCTGGCCGGAATCGAACCGGCACGGGTTTTATCCCACTAGATTTTGAGTCTAGCGCGTCTACCTATTCCGCCACAGATGCTCCTGATTTGCGATTGCAAAGGTACAACATTTTTTTAATTCTGCAAATAATTCTGCTTTTTTTTTTCAAATTGAGAAAATGTATGTACCTTTGCACTGTCAAAATCAGTCATTCTTTATAGAGGAAAATTATGTCAGAAACACAACAAAAAGACACAACGGCTCTTTTTACAGGTAGAGCAACAAACTACTTGGCACAAAAGATTTCCGACGTGTATCAAAAACCATTGGGTAACTCTATCGTTTTGCAATACGCAGACGGAGAGTTCCAGCCTTCTTATGAGCAAAATTTAAGAGGCTGTGATGTTTTTATAATTCAATCAACCTTTGCTCCATCTGACAACTTGATGGAGTTGTTAATGCTTGCTGATGCAGCTAAAAGAGCTTCTGCACAAAGAATTATCGCAGTTATTCCTTATTTTGGCTTTGCTCGCCAAGACAGAAAGGATAAACCAAGAGTTCCGATTGCGGCAAAATTGGTTGCAGATTTGTTGCAGACAGCAGGAGTCAGCAGAGTAATAACCATGGATTTGCATGCAGACCAAATTCAAGGCTTTTTCAATATCCCTGTTGACCATTTGTTGGCTTCTTCCATATTTATACCTTATTTAAGAGGGCAAGACGTTGCGACAGAAGACCTTTTGTTCGCTTCACCTGACGTTGGGGGAACAAAAAGAGCAAGTCAATATGCAAAGACTTTGGGAACTGGCTTTGTGATGTGCTACAAGCAAAGAAACAAACCAAATGAAATCGGAACGATGCAGCTTATTGGCGATGTAAAAGGCAAACATGTGATTTTGGTTGATGATATTATCGATACCGGAAACACGCTTTGCAAGGCGGCAGAGTTGATAAAATCTTGCGGAGCAGCAAGTGTGAGAGCAATGATTACTCACCCTGTTTTGAGCGGAGAGGCAATGGAAAAAGTGGAAGCCTCATGTATGGAGGAGTTGATAGTAACCGATACAATACCTTTGAGAAGGGAAAGTTCAAAGATAAAAGTGCTTTCAACAGCGTCAATCTTTGCAGAAGCAATCAGAAGAGTTGAAAATTACGAATCGATAGCAGATTTTTACGAAATAGCAGTTAAACAAAAAGGTGTTGTGGAAAGATTCTAATGCACCTATATTTAATAACAATAAAATAAAATTAAAATGTACACAGTATCTATGAGCGGTTCTCGTAGAGAGAACGTAGGGAAAAAAGATGCAAAATCATTGCGTAAACAAGGCTTAGTACCTTGCGTGGTTTATGGAGGAGCAGAAGAGCAATTAAGATTTTCTGTTGAGCAAAAAGCATTCAAACCGTTGTTGTTTACTCCTGACACAAACTATGTTGAATTGGAAATCGATGGTCAAAAATTCAGAGCGATTCTTCAAGAAATCCAATACCATCCAGTAACAGATGAGGTATTGCACGCTGATTTCTTGAGAATATTCGACGACAAGCCTGTAACAATTTCAATCCCTGTAAAAACAGTTGGAACAGCTCCCGGAGTATTACAAGGTGGTAAATTGATGACTAAAATACGTAAGTTAAAGGTTAAAGGTTTGCCAGATGCTATACCACAATATGCAGAGGTTAATATCAGCGAATTGGGTATTGGTCAAGGAGTTAAAGTTGAGCAAGTCTCAATTGACAATGTTGAATTGATGGACGTAAAATCAAGTATTGTTGTTTGGGTAAAACCAACTCGTGCTTCTGGAAAATAATTCAAAGTAGGATATTTGTTTCTTAAGGCTGTACGGGATCTGTACAGCCTTAATTTTT
>DEPP01000097.1 GCA_002358835.1 Bacteroidales bacterium UBA3389 | reverse complement strand
TATAGTCGGGGCTGTATCCGGTTTGATTGTTCCTTTGTGGTTTATGGAGGGAGATGCGGTTGTGGCAGAGACATCGATGTCTCCGACCGGCAGAGGGCAGACTCCTGATTTTAAGATGCAGACCAAAGCCATGCTTTTAGAAAAAGGTGTACCTGATTTCGATAAAGCAAAACTTGGTTCAAGAAAAGACTTTGTTCCGAATCATTATGTGTTCGGATATTATTTGGCAACATATTCTCGAGTGTTGTACGGAAAAGACATATTTGCCGAATTGTCGCAAGTAACTGCCGAAGGTTGGTGGAAAGGTGCTTGGTTCACAAAGAGAAAACAAGGAAAGTATAAAGATAAAATAGTATATGGGTTGCTTGCAGATACGCTTTTTAAAGTTTGGACGAAAGAGAAAGCAGATTGGTTGCAAGAAGGAGATATATCTGTTTTGAAAGAAATAAGTGGTGAGAAAGAAACGTATTCTCATTACAAAAATCCTATTGAAATAGGTGAAGATAGCATTTTGGCATTGCAGACAAGCCAATTTGATTTGCAGACTTTGGTGCTGATAACAAAAGAAGGGGTATCACGCCTTAAAGCCTTGCCATATTTGAAACACTCTTACTTCGATTATAATGCAGGAAAGATACTCTATACACAAGATGCAATAAATCATCGTTGGGAACAACAAAATCGTTCTGATATAATAGAGTATGATGTTCTGAAAAATCGCTATAAAACCCTCACTTCAAATGAAGTATTCTTTAATCCTGTTTACAATCCTAAAGATTCAAAGTTGATAGCTGCAATAAAGACAAACGGAGACGATAGTCAGTCGCTTGTAGTCATGTCTTCAGATAAGAATTTTTTTGATTCAAATGCCGAAATCCAGAAAAATAAGAAATTATATACAACTTCTATAGCTACCGAAAGCGAAATAGCGTTTTCGTTTCCTTGTTGGAGCAAAGACGGAAAGTCGTTGTATGTTATAGAAACATCGGTTAAAGGTAAGAGTATAGCAAATTATGATATACAAACAAAAGAACGTAGAGAGATAACAAAACCTTCGTTTGACGATATAAGTCGTTTGCAAGTCAGGGATTCGAAATTGTACTTTCTGAAAGACGTAAAAGGAAAATATGAGCTTGTAAGCATTGATTTGAATAATGGTTCGACTTGTTTGGAGACTAATACAGAATATGGAGTTTGCAGTTTTAGTTTTGCAGATAAGCAAGCGGATAATCAAAACAAAGAGGTATTGCTTTCAACCTACAATTCCGATGGATTCAGAGTTGTAAAAACAACGGCATTGAATAAAAATATCGATTTGAGTCAAGAAAATCCGGAACAGCTTTTTGTAAAGCAATTGCGAGAAGAAGAAAATTTCTGTTTGAACACAGAAACGCTTGCAACAAAGGATACATCCTACGAAAGCAAACCATATTCAAAGATAGGTCATTTGTTTAATTTTCATTCTTGGGCACCGTTATACTTGAATTTATCAAAGTTTGATTTAGGCTTAGGTGTGTGTGCAGCTTCTCAAAACCTGCTTTCGACTTCTGTTTTGCACTTTGGCTACAAGTACAACGTGAGAGATGTCAAGCATGAATTGTATTTGAATTATACATATAGCGGTTTGTATCCGATATTCGACTTTGTAAACAGTTATAAGTTGCGTTCGGTATCGTTGAATAAAGAAAAGGGTAAACAAACCAAGCTATGGGATGAGTGGACAAGCGAAATAAATATGTCTGTTCCTTATTCGTGGAGTACGCGACGAAGTGTGAATACAATAAAATTGGATGCTGATTATTCGATTAGAAAATTGGATAACTACAACATAGAACCCGAACAAAGGAATCTGACATTCGATTTATTCAGTTCAGTTGGTGTAGGACTTAATCTGAATATGGTTTCGGCACAAGCTGAAAATGATTTAGTGCCTCGCATAGGGGAAATGTTCGAAGTGCATTATAAAAGAACGCTTACAAAAGATGTTGCCGATTATTTTGCAATCGCAAGTACATCTTACATACCTTTCTTCGGTAAAAACAGAAGCCTTGAACTGACTCTTGCTTATCAACAGAATAGTCCTGACAAATATTATTTCTCAGAGGAAATTGATTTAACGAAAGGCGTTTACGATATTTTCCCAAAAAGATTCGCAGGAGCATCTCTTGCATTGCACACTCCGATCTGTTATCCGAATTTCAAGATAGGAGCATTTGTTTACTGCAAACGAATAGCAGTCGCTCCGTTCTATGAAATCGGCTCGTTCGATGGAAAAATGTTGCAATCGATAGGCAGTGATATTAACTTCAATATTCACGTTCTGAGAATCATGAAAGGAATTGAGCTTGGTGTTCGTTTGGGTTATCTTCCTGAAAGCAAGCAAATGTTCAGTAATTTCTTGTTTAGCATAAATCTCTAAAACAATAGTTTGGATAATTGCCGAAAGGCGAAAATTCTTTCTTCGTTTTGATTTTTTAATTCTTGAATTCAGAAAATTGTTTCTTGATTTCGTTCGACTGAAACAAAGAAACAATTTTCTGACTTTTGTATATAGAAAAACGACTTTTTTTTGTTATTTTTGCAAGTTGGTAAAATAGAGTGGCGAAAAAATATAACAATACGATATGGAAAGCAAATACAGAGAGTATAAGCAGCTTAATTTGACTCAAATAAGCAATGAAGTTCTCGAAAAGTGGCAAAAAGAAGACACTTTCAGACAAACGTTGAAACAAAGAGAAGGTTCAAAGCCATACATCTTCTTCGAAGGACCACCTTCAGCTAACGGACAACCGGGCATTCACCATGTTATGGCAAGAACAATTAAAGATATTTTTTGCAGATACAAATCCCAAAAAGGTTTTTATGTAGCGAGAAAAGCAGGTTGGGATACTCA
>DEPP01000055.1:3549-6731 GCA_002358835.1 Bacteroidales bacterium UBA3389 | reverse complement strand
TATAAGTAAAAACGCTTTAATATTTTACAATTAAATTGCTAAGTTTCAGTGTAATTTATTCTTTGTCTCCTTGCATTCCTCCTTTTCAAAGGGTTAAAAACTCGAAAGCCTTGTTACGCTTTCCGATTACAAAAATATAAAAATTTTTCAACTATACAAAATTATCTCTCGCAAAATCGCAAAAAACGCAAAGAAGCTTTGGCTATTGGTAGTTGGCAAAAAATAAAACTGCGTCAGCAGAAAGCCAAAGGCAAAAAGCCAATAGCCAAAGTAAAAAAAAAGAAAGTTCTGTGCAGATTCGCGAGATTTGTGAAAAACGGTTTCTAATATTTTTTCTTACTCTTAGGATTTTTCCGCTTACCGGTACAGTCGTATCACTCGGCGATAATAGTATGACAACAAGGAAAAATCATTTGAAAAAAGATTTTCAAACTCCGTTTACAAGCTTCTATTGCTCTTAAAAAAAGATATAGCAAAATAAGTCTTTGTTTCAAGAAATTGAATCTTTGTTTTAGAAAATTGAATCTTGATTTCGCTCGGCTGATTCTTGATTTTATTTTACTGAAACAAAGATTCGGAAAAAGTTCTTTTTGGAAAGGGATTTATTGAGCTAAGGTTTCGGCGATTTTTATTGCGGCATTCACTCCGTCTATTGCAGAAGAAGTGATTCCGCCTGCGTATCCCGCACCCTCTCCGCAAGGATAAAGATTTTTCAATTGAAGATGTTGCATGCTGTCTTTGTCTCTTGGAATCCTGACAGGGGAAGACGTTCTTGCCTCCAAGCCAATCATAAGAGCATCATTTGAAACGAATCCAGCAATCTTTCTGTCAAAAACAGCAAATCCTTGTTGCAAAGTATCTGAAACTATCTTTGGCAAAAATTCATTCATATTGCACGCATGCAATCCCGAAGGATAGGAGGAGCGACACAGATTCTGAGAAGTTCGATTTGCCATAAAATCTCCGATTCTTTGAGCTGGAGCGATTTGTTTGTCGATATACATTTTTCGTTCGCACTCTTGTTGGAATCGCATCAAAGACAAAGCACCTTCGGAAGCAAATTTCGTTGCATCGGCTTCTGTTATCGATACTACTATTCCCGAATTGGCAAATTGCGAATTACGTAAAGAGGATGACATTCCATTGACGACAAGTTGGCCTTCTTCGGTTGAAGACGGTATGATCATACCTCCCGGACACATACAAAAGGAAAATACTCCGCGATTGCCCACATTATGAGTAAGACTGTAAGAAGCAGCAGGCAGGAGTTTGGAATAATGTTCCGAATTGTATTGAACTTTGTTTATCAACTCTTGAGAATGTTCGACTCTTACGCCCATTGCGAATGGCTTTGCCTCAATTGCCCACGATTTACTTGCAAACAATTCATATATTTCTCTTGCCGAATGACCGCAAGCAAGAATGACAGACTTTGCTTCAAGCGTTGAGCCGTCTGCAAGTTTGACACCGTAAACGCAATTGTCTTTTAGCAAAAAGTCAATCACCTTTGAGTTGAAATGATACTCACCTCCGCACTCGAGAATCTTCGCACGAATGTTTTTGATTATTCTTGAAAGTCGGTCTGTGCCGATATGTGCGTGTGCGTCTATGAGAATATCTTCATCAGCACCGAATTCGACAAAGGTTTCCAAGATTTCATTTACATTACCTCGCTTGTTGGAACGCGTATACAGTTTTCCGTCCGAGAAAGTGCCTGCACCTCCCTCACCAAAGCACCAATTGGACTCTGTGTTCAACTCTTTATTTCGGGCAATTGCGGCAATATCTTTTTTTCTATCTTCAACCCTTTTTCCCCTTTCAACAATTATCGGTTTTAATCCGCATTCGATAAGTTTTAGAGCGGCAAACAAACCGCAAGGACCTGCTCCGACAATGATGACTGCATTTTTAGATGAAACGTCTTGATAATTTTTGATTTTTTTCTCAAGCTTCGGTTGTTCGGTTGAAACAAATACTCTTAGGCGATACAAGGGTTTGTGTCTTGAATCGATGCTTCGTCTGAGTATTTTGTAATATGCCACATCCTTGAACGGGATTCCGCATTTTTTTGCAATCGCTCGTTTTGTTTTGTCTTGATTTGCGGCTTCCGAAGGAGTCAAAAATAATTCTATCTCTTTGTTCATCGTTATTCGAATGTGAAATTGATGTAGAAAATCTGTGTTTTGATACCGTCTAACACATCGGAAAACATCGTTTTGTAGCTTCTGACAAGAATATCGCTTACTCCGTATGAGGTTTTCAATTCAATGCCGAATTTGATGTAGTTAAGATAGAAATCAAATCCGAATCCGAGAGTGTAAAACATCTCCGAATTATCGATTTTCATCATTATCTCGTCGGGCGTTGCTTTTTTTCTTTTTATGGAAGCAAGGTCGTAGCTGTACTTTCCCCCTGCTATGAGATAGGGACGAAAATTCCGCCACCGCTTAGACTGAAGTTTTAATTCCAAAGGCAATTCCAAATATACAACTTCAAAAGGGATGCTTGTCTCTTTGTATTTCAAATCCTCTTTTATCAGATAATTTAATCGTCTGTCTGCAAAATTCAGCGATGGTTGAAAGCGTAAACGCATGTAATTATTCATTCGCAAATCGCAAATGACGAATCCAAGCGTAAAACCGCTGTTTCGACTCGAATTGAATCCCATTACGGTATCCATATATGGCCTGTTCTCTTTCTCTATCAAGTCTGTGTAAAGTTGATTGTAGCCAAGAATGCAACCGAAATGAATAAGCTTGTCATCGTAATGAGGAAGATTCGGCGGAGAACTTTGAGAGAATACATTGTTTGCAAACAATGCAAATAACAAAATCAAAAATAAACGGTTCAAATTATTCATATCGTTGAAGCTCTGATAATAATCTTGTTTTGTCTATTGGAACCACACCGACAGATTCGCAAACCAAACCGCCGGACATATTACTTATTTTTGCCAATTCATCAGTCTGTATCCCCAATGCCATACACAAAGCGGCAACACTTATAACCGTATCGCCTGCTCCGCTTACGTCGGCAATCTTTCGCAGTTGTGCATCAAGCAAATGAACGGTAGGTGTTTGGGATTGATAATCGGCAATGAAAACACCGTATTCGCTGAGAGTGATAAACACTTTCCCTATTCCCATTGTAGAATGCAATATGTCGGCTGCAGTCTTCAAAGA
>DEPP01000055.1:241-3503 GCA_002358835.1 Bacteroidales bacterium UBA3389 | reverse complement strand
TGTCTATCTTCAAGCCTTCTTTCAGCTCTTTTAGATTCGGCTTGAATAAATCCGCATTTTTGTATTCCGAAAAGTTGCGTTTCTTAGGATCGACGCAAACAGGAATTGATTTGTTTTTTGCCATAGATGTTATTTTCTCTATAACGCTTGGAGTAATCACGCCTTTGTCATAGTCTTGAAAAATAAGAGCATCTATTTTTTTTGAATCGATAATTTGTTTTACTTTTTCAATAAGAACAATTTGGTCTTTCTCGCTCAGAGAATCGTTTCTCTCCTCATCAATTCTAAGCATTTGCGAGTTGTTGCCGATAATACGTGTCTTAACCGTTGTACATCTGTTTTTGCTTGCAACAATACCCTCGACAGACATTTGATTGCTTGCGAACAATTCAGTGAGTAATTTTCCCTCTGCGTCATTGCCTATCACCGAACAAACAATCGGGTTTGCACCCATTGCAACTATATTCAGGGCTACGTTAGCTGCTCCACCCAATCGATGTTCCTTTTTTGTAACCGTACAAACCGGTACGGGTGCTTCAGGAGATATTCTATCTACTTTCCCCCACCAATACGAGTCTATCATAACATCGCCGATTATAATGACGTTGAGCGACTCGAATCGTTTGAAAACTTCTGCGTAATTCATTAAACAGTCCCTTTTTCCGTTAATTCACCTCTCAAATCCGAAGAAAGTTTCTTCACAATCTCTTCTTTATCACTATAGTTTGCCAATACAAACATCATCTTTGCCAATGCAGCTTCGGTTGTTATGTCTCCACCGGATACAACTCCTATGTTGAGTAATTCTCTCGATGCTTCATAATGTCCCATTACCACACTGCCCGCCTTACATTGAGTTACATTGAATACGATTATGCCTTTATCTATCGCTCTCTTTATTGCGTTGATAAACCATTCGGAAGTTGGTGCATTGCCACTGCCATATGTTTCGAGGATTACTCCTTCAAGTCCCTCAACAGAAAGAAAGGCTTCGAGGTATTCTTTTCTCAATGCAGGGTGTACTTTAATTATCGCAACATTATTGCACATCTTGTCATAGACCTTAAGAGGTAGGTTTGCAAAAGGTCGTAAAAGATGTTGCTTATACACAATGTTTATTCCGACTTTTGCTAATGACGGATAGTTTCCCGAATAGAAGGCTTCGAAATGCTCAGCGTTGAATTTTGTTGTTCTGTTTCCTCTGAATAGTTTGTTCTCGAAGAATATACAAACCTCACCTATGGCTACTTCTTCGTTGGCTGCAATCTCTATTGCCGAGATTATGTTTTCTCTTCCGTCGGTTCTGATCATTCCGAGAGGCAATTGGCTTCCTGTTATGATAACCGGTTTTGCAAGATTCTCCAATAAGAAACTCAAAGCCGAAGCTGTGTAACTCATGGTGTCGGTTCCGTGAAGAACAACAAAGCCATCATAATCCTCATACTTTTGTCCGATCAAACCGGCCAGCCTTATCCAAACTTCGGCGTTCATGTCAGACGAATCGATTATCGGATCAAACTGCAAAGTGTCGATATTGCATTCCAATTCCTTCAACACAGGCAAGGCTTCGTAGATTTTCTTCATATCGAAAGGGTGCAGAGAACCTGTAATCTTGTCTTTAACCATTCCGATTGTACCTCCGGTGTATATAACCAAAATATTCTTCATAGCAAACTTGATATTATCGGGCAAAGATACAAAATAAGATGCAATAAACGGTGTTTGAAAACTTCATATCGAAAAAAGAGAAAAATGATTTGTTGTTTGCGTGAGCTCTGACTTTGGAAAAATATGTTCTAAAGAGTGTTTGTAATTCTCTGTTTTTCAATGGTACTATCGAAATCAAGAAAGAGAAAAATAAAACAAAGATTCGTCGGATTGTTTCTTGATTTCGTCAAATCCTTTTCAAGATTTATTTTAGCGAAGAAAAAAACGGCAAAAATTATCTCAAAAAACAGTACATAGAATCGAAAGAAATGCAATAAAGTTTCTTTTTTATGCTCCAATTAAAACTAAAATTGTATCTTTGCCCGTTAGATATAAAAGCAGGAAATGAAAACTGTGAGTGCTTATATTGGGTTAAAAGGACGTGGTATCATATTGCTTCTGACGTTGTTTTGTATTGCTTCGACTGCCTTTTCGCAATCGTCAAGCAATGACTCTGCAAGGATGCGTTATGCTTTGGCAAAGTTCGATAGATTTTCGCATGACTTTGGGGAAATTCAAAGAGGAGAAGATGCAACGGCTGTCTTTTCGCTTGTAAATCAAGGCTTGGCTCCGTTGGTTGTTGAGAACATCACGGCTTCTTGCGGTTGTACGATAGCCGAATGGGATAAAGAGCCTTTGATGCCGCAGGATACGATGCAGATTAAAGTATTCTATAATTCAAATATTGTGGGTGCGATAAAGAGAAGCGTTGTTGTTAAAACAAATGACATAAAGCGGACAAGAACTCTTTTAACAATCACAGGTAATGTCGTCAAAGAAGAAGAATAAACAGTATAAATATTAAAGGATTAATAACATGAAAAGATTAATTTCAACATTGGTTTTGGTATTTGCTTTCGTATTCGGAGCAAATCTTAATGCACAAAAAGTAGAAAAAGCAACCAACGCAACACAAGCAGAAATCACATTCGAGAAATTGGAGCATGATTATGGTGAAGTTCCACAAGGAGGAAACGGAGTGACAGAATTTAAGTACACGAACACAGGAAAAGTTCCTTTGATTTTGTCTAAGGTGCGTTCATCTTGCGGTTGTACCGTTCCTTCTTGGAGTAAAGAACCTTTGATGCCTGGACAATCTGCATCGATTACCGTTAAATATAACACAAACAACGTAGGGGTAATCAATAAGAATGTAACAGTTGAATCGAATGCTTCCAACAATCGTGTGATATTGAAAATCAAAGGAAAGGTAGTAAAGAAATAATTGTTTAATACTAAAAAATAAAATAAGCGATGCCACAAATATCAAATAAAGGTAAGATATTGCCTGCTTCGGCTATTAGAAAATTGGTTCCGTTTGCAGAAGCAGCCAAAGCAAAAGGTATAAAAGTATATCACCTCAATATAGGACAACCCGATATCGAAACTCCAAAAGGAGCAGTTGATGCTTTGAGAAAAGCAGATATGAATGTAGTTGAATATACTCACTCAGCAGGAAATGTTTCCTACAGAAAAAGATTGTGTGAGTATTATGCACAACACAATATCAACATAACACCGGAAGATATCGTAGTTACAAACGGAGGAAGTGAAG
>DEPP01000055.1:0-183 GCA_002358835.1 Bacteroidales bacterium UBA3389 | reverse complement strand
GATACCGGAACCATATTACACAAATTACAATTCGTTTGCGATTTTGTCGGATACTGTTATCAAAACAATACCTTCTGTTATCGATAATGGATTTGCTTTACCTCCGATTGAGGAATTTGAAAAAGCGATCACTCCTAAGACAAGAGCGATCATGGTTTGCAACCCTAACAACCCTACAGGTTA
>DEPP01000034.1 GCA_002358835.1 Bacteroidales bacterium UBA3389 | reverse complement strand
AACAAGCAGTTGAAGAAAAAGAGTCCTTCGATGATTTCTGGGAAGTTTATTATTCTTATTCAACGATGGAAGCCAATAGGAGGATTGGCGGAGATTTAGATGCTCGTATGCCGCAACATGGTATAGGAGTAGGAATGAGAATGATGCTTCCATTGCAAACAGACTATTTTACAGTTGGTTATACCTTTGGATATACATACGGTCTCAGAGAATATACACTCAGCTTAGACAAATTATCAAAGTCAAGAACGTTTACGCAATCTGCGTTTATTGATTTGAATTTGGGAGGACAAATATTCTTTAGTAAAAATCACAAAAATGGAGTCAATATCTTTGCGGGATTCGGCTACGACTATGGAGAATTGCAATTAAGTAAGGCTCCTGCTGGATATGCTATGGTTTTAGATTCTAAAGTTATGCAACACGCGTTCTATGTTCCTGTAGGATTAAAATTCTTCTTTGGAGATATATCTTTATCTGCAACCTATCGTTTCAGAGCCTTTGATATAGATATGACAGTTGAAAGCAGAAATCCTGAAAATTTCAGTCCAATAAAAGATGGTCGTACATTAGAAATGTTCCCTTTGGAAATCGGATTGGGAGTTAAGTTCTAAGTAAGATTTTGTCAGATAATAATCGACTTGCCGTTTGAGCTGAATTTAGCAAACGGCAAGTCTTTTTTTTGCCTTTTTATTTGGTCTGAATAATTCTTTGTTTTATTCTGCTCTTTCTTTGTTTCAGAGAATTGTTTCTTTGTTTTGCAAAAATAAAATCAGTTTATGGTAAATCGGACTCAAATTTCGTAAATGTGGGAAGGATCGGTTTTGTGCTGAAAATTATATAAAAAATACCAAGTTTTGTGCTAAAATTGCGTGAAAGTGCTAAAAATACCCAAAAACAGGTGAAAAATCCGAGAAGGATAAAATTCTTGCAATTTGCTGCAAACAAGATTATTATGAAGAAAAAATGCGATTTTAAGCCCTTATATTTGCGAAAAAATTATTCAGCTGATGGATTGACCGTGTTTTTTCGAATTTTAGAGGCTTAAAGATTTGAAGAAAAAAGACAAAAAAATAGGGATTTGAGTTAACAAATCCCTATTTTGCAATTACTTAATTAAAAAACTCAATTTTAGTCTTTAATATTTGGTTCTTCCAATCCAAGACCTTTTTTCTTATCCCAAGCTTTTAAAACGAAGCCAAGAATCAATGCAGCTATACCTAAGCAAGCCAACATTACCAAAGGCCATGTGTAATCGTATTCTAATGGATTATCAACCCCTACATTTGTGTTTGCTAATACTTTTCCTATTAACATTGGGAATAACCACAAACCGATATTTTGAATCCAGAATATTAAAGAATAAGCTGAACCGATTACTTTTTGATCTACTAATTTTGGAACGCTTGGCCACAATGCTGCAGGCACTAATGAGAATGAAGCTCCTAAAACCAAGATTGTTACATACGCAACAATTGTTCCTCCGATTGCACTTTCTCTAAACATTGGTAGTACAAAAGCAAATGTTAAGTGGCAAACAATCAATAGTAATGAACCAATCATTAACATAGATGCTGCTTTACCTTTGTGATCCACATAATTACCTAAAATAGGAGTGATTGCAACTGCTAATAATGGGAATACAGCGAATACAGATTCAGCAGAACCTCTCATATATCCCATGTAGCAATAGCTTATTAAAGCAACAATTGCTAATCCCATTAAACCATATTTTGCAGTTGTGTTTTTAGAGAAATTACTTGCAAACGAGCCTATTGCAACTACTAACATTATTAAATATTGTACAATAGTTACTGTTTCGCTTGCCCAGAATCCTGTTCCTTCTGTTAGAGACAAATTACATTCAAGCATATTTACAGCGTATTTTTGGAATGGGAAGATTGCTGAATAGTAAAGTACGCAAAGTAAAGCTACTAACCAGAATCCACCACTTCTTAAAATAGCTCCTATATCGCTGATTTTGAATGGATCGTCCTTTTCTTCTGCTTCTCCTGTTTGTGCATCTAATTTCTTATCCATAAAGAAATATACGATAAACATTATCAAAGCAATACAAAGTAAAACAACTCCGAACGCAACTGAACGTGCAACATCAACATCTCCACCAAGTTTTGCAAAGAATGGAGAGAAAATCATACAAGTTGCAACTCCTAATCTTGCTAAGGCCATTTCAGAACCCATAGCCAAAGCCATTTCTCTTCCTTTAAACCATTTAACAATACCACGTGATACTGTGATACCTGCCATTTCAACACCGCAACCGAAAATCATAAATCCTATTGCAGCTAATTTCGCAGATGCTGGCATGCCTTCATAGAAAGGAGAAACGCCTAATTCATCAAATCCTGGAATGTAATTTAAGTTTTCTGTAAACCAAGTGTGTAAACTGCTGTCTATAAAACTGTCAGTTACTGCATACCACTTAATTACAGCACCTACAAGCATTACTGCACCAGATAAAAGGGCAGTAAATCTAACTCCCATTTTGTCAAGAATAATACCTGCAAAAATAAGGAAGAAAACAAACACATTAAGGAATGTTTCTGAGCCTTGCATTGTTCCAAAAGCAGTTGGATCCCAACCTCTTTCGCTTTGCATTAAGGCTTGTATAGGTGAAAGAATGTCCATAAAGATATATGAACAAAACATGGCGAGTGCCAATAACAATAGTGCAATCCACCTAAATAATGCACTATCTCTCAAAGTTTGAATTTTTTCTGTCATTATTATTATGGTTTTTAAGTTTTCAGACTGCAAAACTATCAAATTTTTCGCAAAAAATAGCTTTTTGTCTTTTATTTCTTTGCAAAAAACGATTTTGAAAACAATTGCTCGGTAATAAAATTCGGATGTAAGAAAGATTGTAGAAAATCTACTTTATTTGCTTTGTTTGTAAGTGTTTGTAAAATAGGGATTTCTGAATTTTGAGAATAAAAAAACAAATTTGTAGGGTATTTTTTTTGCTTTTGAATCGAAAAAAAATGCCTTATGATTATGGAAATATCAAATAAAATTCTAACTTTGCAAATTCAAAAAACTATGTTTACTTATAATATAATAGTGATATGCAAAACAAAGGTGCTATTAAAGTTGTGGCGATAATTTTCGCTTTGATTTGTCTCTATCAACTGTCTTTCACTTACTTCGCTAAGAGTGTTGAAAGTGATGCTAAGGATTATGCGACTAATCAAATGGTGAAGAAACTTGCCAAAGACTTAGCAAAAGGAGATGCTTTACGTGAACAAGAAATCTTCGATTCCATTGCAACGGCAAGAGAGAATTTCTTTTTGGATTCAGTGTCCGAAGAAACTGCCTACAATTTCCTATGGATGAGAAAATTCTCTTACAAAGAGTGTAAAGCAAGAGAAGTGAATTTAGGCTTGGACCTAAAAGGTGGTATGAACGTTATGATGGAAGTATCCACAAAAGACGTTCTTAGAAATTTGGCAACCAATCCGAATGATCCGGAACTTACCAAGTTGATTGATTTAGCGGAAAAGGAGCATGCTGAAAGTGGTGATAGATTTATTGACTGCTTTGAAGTAGTAGTTAATAATGCAACTAAAACCTCTAAAATTGATCTTTCGGCATTTTTCAGAGTTAAATTGAAAGAGCAAGGTATTACAGCCAATTCATCAAATGCAGATGTCATCAAGGCTATTCGCCAAGAATGTACCGATGCATATGATAGAACATTCCAGGTTTTGTCAAAACGTATAGACAAATTCGGAGTTGCTCAACCTACGATTCAAAAATTGGAAGCAACAGAAAGAATCGCAATCGAATTGCCAGGTGTTAAAGATCCTCAGAGAGTAAGTAAACTTTTGGAAGGTTCTGCACAACTTCAATTTTGGTTGGCTGGTGATTTGGCAAATGTAAGTTCTGCGTTGGATGCTGCTGACAAATGGTTGGCAAGTGTTGCATCGACAGAAAGCGATGTTGCTTTGAATGCAGAAACAGCAAGTGAAACAACTCAGACTGTTACAACAGAAACAAAACAGGTTGCAAACAATAGTACTACAGAACATCCATTGTTTTCTAAGTTTGCTCATTTGAATAATGGCACACTTCAAAGTTGTGTAGTAGGAACAGCAACTGCGGCAAACAGAGCCGAAATCGATAGGATGTTGGAGAAGGCTGCAAAGTTGCTTCCTCAAGATGTTAAATTCTTGTGGGGTGCAAAACCTATAGATAAAACAAACGAATATGAGTTGTATGTATTGCAATATACAAATAAGGCAAAGACAGCGTTGTTGGATGGAGATGTGATTTCTGATGCAAGAAGTGATTTCAATCAGCAAGGACAACCTGTGGTATCTATGGTAATGAAAGATGAAGCAGCACGCAAGTGGGCTAAGATTACAGGAAGCAATGTCGGAAGTTGTATTGCAATAGTTCTTGATAATGTAGTTTATTCTGCTCCTCGAGTAAATGATGAAATTACTGGTGGTCGTTCTGAAATATCAGGAAACTTTACTGTGGAGGAAGCAAAAGACTTAGCGAACATATTGAAATCTGGTAAACTTACAGCTCCTGCGAAAATGGTACAAGAATCTGTTGTAGGTCCATCTTTAGGAGCTGAGTCAATACGTACAGGTTTGATTTCATTCATTGTTGCTTTCGCATTAGTGTTCGCATATATGATATTCTTCTATAACATGGCTGGTATTGCTGCTTGCTGTGCTTTGGTAGTGAATGTGTTCTTCTTGTTTGGAGTATTGGCTTCTATTGGAGCTGTTTTAACTTTACCAGGTATAGCCGGTATTGTTTTAACAATGGCTATGGCTGTTGATGCTAACGTTATTATATATGAACGTATAAAAGAAGAGTTGCGTGCCGGTAAAAGTGTAGGCGCTGCAATTAAGGATGGTTATAAAGTTGCATATTCTGCAATCATAGACGGTAACGTTACAACTTTGTTGACCGGTATTGTATTAGCATACTTTGGTAGCGGTCCTATTCAAGGTTTCGCAGTAACTTTGTGTATAGGTATTTTGACATCTTTGTTCTCAAGTATATTTGTATCTCGTTTAGTATTCGAGGCAATGTTGAGTAGCAAGAAGGGTCAGAAGAGAATAACCTTCTACAATAAGCTTACAGAACATTTCCTTGAAAATCCTAAGGTTAATTTTGTTGGAACAAGAAAAGGTCAGTCTATAGTTGCGATTGCTTTAGCTGTTATTGCTATTGGATCTTTGGCATTCAAAGGTTTGGATTATGGTATTGATTTTTCTGGTGGTCGTACTTATGTTGTTAGATTTGATCAGGATGTCAATCCTGTCGAAGTTAGACATGAATTGCAAAAAGAATTCGGTACAGCTCCGGAAGTGAAGACATTTGGTCCAGCTTATCAGGTTAAGATTACTACCGATTATAAAGTAAAAGAAGATAGTGAAGCTGTAAAAGAAGAAGTTATCGCAAAACTTCATGCAGGAACAAAGAATTTCTTTAAGGATAAAAACATTACAGTTGAGCAATTTGAATCAACGATGAAGAGTCCTTTGGGAATTATCAGTTCTGAAATAGTTGGCCCTACAATGGCTGAAGATATTCAACGTTCTGCTGTTATAGCTGTTTCTGTTTCTCTTGTCCTCATATTTATATACATAGGATTGAGATTTAGAAGATGGCAATATGGTTTGGCAGGTTTGATTTCGTTGTCATTTGATGCGCTTATAACAATTGGAGTCTTCTCATTGTTTAGTGGATTGTTACCATTCAACTTAGAAGTTAATCAAGATTTCATTGCTGCTATATTAACAGTTATCGGATATTCAATCAATGACACTGTAATTGTGTTTGACCGTGTAAGAGAAAATGTAAGATTATATCCGAAAGCAGAGTATGGTAAAGTTATGAATGATGCGATGAATCAGACATTGAGTCGTACGTTCAATACATTGGGATCTACTTTGTTAGTGCTATTAATAGTATTTATCTTCGGTGGAGAAGTTTTGAGAGGTTTTGCATTCGCATTGTTTATTGGTGTTGCAGTTGGAGCATTTGCATCTTTGTGCGTTGCTTGTCCTGTTGCTTATGCCTTGATAACTCGTTCAGAGAAGAAAAAAGCATTAGTTAAGGAAGTGAAAAAATAAAAACATAAATCTTTACAAGAGAATGTGTTGAGTGTTCTCTTGTAAAGATTTTTTGAAAAAAAGTTTGTAAGGATTAATATTTAGCTTAAATTTGCCACTTTGTTTTTGGTATGAAAGTTATCATAATTCTGCTAATTGCGATTTTCTTTTTGTATAAGAAAATCAAGGATTCGAAAGAGAATGAATCGAAAAACACGTGTGAGTCAGATGTGTTTGATTCATCGTATTTTGATGAGATAGTTCACATTCAAGATGAGCCGGGAGAAATTATTGATTCTTTAGCTGAAAAAGAAGGTGTAGAGATGATTAGTGAAGAAGAGATAATGGGATTAGGTGAAGAAGAAAAGAGGAAGTTTTCTTTGCGAGATGCCATTATTTATTCGACTATATTGGATAGACCTTACAAATAATAGTAGTGAAATTATAAATCAAGAAAATACATTAAAATGGGTATGTTGAGAAAATTATTCTTCACTCTCGGGTTGTTATTGACAACCAGTCTGATGTTGTATTCTCAGGGAGTACTGACAGGTACAATCACAGACGCATCAACGAAAGAGCCATTACCGTTTGTTAATGTCATTGTTGAGCAAAACGGTCAGCAAATGGGCGGATCGACAACTGACATCGATGGTAACTATCAGATTAAGCCGTTGGCACCTGGCGATTATGATATTAAGGCGTCTTTCATGGGGTACAAAACTGTACTAAAGACAGGTGTAAAGGTTAATGCTTCCGGTTTCTCAAGAGGAGGTAATATTGAGATGTCGCCAACTTCCGAAATGTTGGATGTTGTTGAGATCGTAGAGTATGCCATTCCTTTGTTGGAATCTGGAACATCCGAATCCGGTAAGCGTATTTCTGCTGAGGAGTTGGATAAAATGACAGCGAACTCAGTGGATGCTATTATCGCCAATGTCGGTGGTATTACTGACTCAGATGGTGGAGCAGGTAGTGCGCGTGGTGAAGGAAGTATGGTAACTTATGTAAATGGAGTTGCCAAGAAAGGTAGTGTTAATATACCGAAAACAGCTATCGCCGAAATCCAAGTTATCTTGGGTGGTACACCTGCAAGTATAGGTGAAGCTATTGGAGGT
>DEPP01000070.1 GCA_002358835.1 Bacteroidales bacterium UBA3389 | reverse complement strand
GGAAAAGAAACAGCCTCACCTGCCCCGACTTGCGTAAACGGACAGATGAATTACGTTAAGCAATATTTCACTAATCTTGACACGGCTATTTATTACAACCCTGCATCAGGAAACAAAGCTAGTGAGATTAAACAAAAACTAAACAATGGTTATGCCTGGATAAACTACTCGGCACATTGTGATGAAGAAGGCTGGCAGTCTCCTTCGCTAACAAGAAGCAATGTAAGTGCGATGACAAACACTGGTATGTGTGGAGTTTGGTTGAATAACTGCTGTTTGTCGGGCAAATATGATGCATCCGAGTGTTTCTCTGAAAAGTTGTTAAGACTAGAAAACAAAGTAGCTGTTGCTGTAATAGGTAGTAGTAATTATACTTATTGGAATGAAGATTTCTATTGGTCAGTTGGTGGTGCGAAGGATATAGTCTTAGAGCCATCTTATATAGCATCTGCTTTGGGATCTTATGATAGGATGTTTCATACTCATGGTGAATCATTCGATAAATGGTATACAACCATCGGACAAACTGTTCAAGCTGGTAATTTGGCAGTGGATTTGGCAAACTCATATCTCAAAAACTATTATTGGGAAGTTTATAACCTTATGGGAGATCCTTCTCTTGTTCCTTTTGTAGGCGTGGGACAAACGTTCGATATTGAACTCCCAACAAGTCTTCCACTTGGCACAAGTGAACTTTCTTTAGATGCACTTCCTCCTTATACATATGTAGGATTAAGCGTTAATAACACCCTAATCGGCGCTGCACAAGCAAATGAATCAGGTTATGTTACTGTATCTTTCGAAGCGATTACAGAAAACAGCAACCTAATGATCGTTTTGACAAATCAGTTCTATCGTCCTTTTATATCGGAAATAATGATAGAAACCCCAAATGAGCCTTACATTGTTTTGTCTGATATTAAATTTGAGGATGCAGAAAATGGAGAGATTGTTGAGAAACTGCAATCAAACAAAGAATACAATATTCATCTTAATGCTCAAAATATCGGAACGGTTGCTTTGAATAATACGGTTATTCATATTGAATGGTTGGAAAATGTAACAGTGGTAAGTGATTATCATTTGAACGCAGGAACAATGAATGCTCAACAATCAATCCCTTGCAATAATATCTTCAAAATAAGAACTCATGAAGCCTTGGCGAACGGACAGGAATTGAACTTCTCGATCCTCGTAGATGGAACAAATTATCATTCCTCAAAAGTGATCAGGAAAAATATTGAAGCACCGAAATTAGATATTACAGACATAGTTCTTAAGCAAAGCAGTGATTCCAAAACCATTAAATTCACTCTTCGTAACAATGGTTCGATTGCAACCGAAGATGGTAGCGTAAGTGTTGAAAGTCGTTCTGCAAATATAGCTTTCCCAACTGAAAACACTCAAAATGTTATTGCACTTAATGCGAACCAATCTTCCGCTCAATCATTCGAATGTATAGTCAGTGATGAGGAAGATGTTACTTTTGCAATAACATACACGGCTGACGATTATGCTTTGACGAAGGTTATAAGTCTTGAAACACACGCAACGGTAGAGACATTCGAAACGGCATCTATTCCTGAAAATTGGGCAAACGATACAGAGGCTGCTTGGATAATCGACAATTCAGTTGCGTATGAGGGACAATATGCTTTACGTTCAGGTGACATAAACGATAATGATACAACTACTCTTGAGATAACAGCCGAAGCATTAGGAAACGATACAATTTCATTCTATGTAAAAGTATCTTCGGAAGCAAATTTCGATTTCTTTAAGTTTTATTTGGATGGGGTAGTGAAATCATCTATGTCAGGTTATTCAAGTGATTGGACTCAAAAACAATATGTCGTTACTGCAGGAACTCACTCTTTGAAGTTCGAATATTCAAAAGATTACTCAAATTCCACAGGTCAAGATGCTGTATGGATAGATAATTTAAGCCTTCCTTTGAAGGGTTCTGTAACAGGATTAAACGATGTAGAGGTTTCAAATTTGAGCATAAGTCCCAACCCTGCCGATAAGCAAATACAAATAAGCAATCTACCTGAAAAAGGAACGCTTTTCGTGTTTGATATGAATGGCAAAGTGATGAAGCAAAAGGATTTGAACGGTTCGGATACAATGCTTTTGAATACAGAAGACATAGCTGTTGGAACATATACGCTTTGTATCAAGAGCAGAAACAATATAATGACGAAGAAGTTCATAATAGCGAAATAAAATCTCAACTCCAATGAATCAAGACAGCATAACAGAGGAAACACAAAGCGACTTGTTATTTGTACCGTTGTATATCAAGAAAGATACGACGGCAAGCCTTGATTCAGTTAGCGATTTGAAATTCAAGGATTATGTTGTACGAGTTCTTAACGACTCTTTCCCAGTTCTAAAAACCGAACCATCCTTACTACAACAGAAAACATACGTTCATAATCCAAAGATGACTCTTAAACCGATTGAAAGCACGAATCAGTCGCAAGATTGGGCGTTTTTGGTATTGGTTACTGTCTTTGCATTTCTTGCGGTTTTGTTTCGTTTCTTTCGTTATCGCAGTTTTGAAATTGTACATGGATGTTTATCGGTTAAATCTTTTGAAATGCTAACGAAATCGAGTAACAACATAATCCTACCTGCTGCCATAGTCTTTTTCCCTTTGGTTGCGTTGGGATTGTATTCTGTAGTAGATTTTTATGAACTTCAATTCGATATCGGATATAAACTATCTTCACTGCAATTATACTTGGTGTTGCTGGTTGCACTTACGGCTTATTTCTGTGTCAAGTTTTTGTTGATTTACTTTTTCGGCACGCTTTTTCGCAGTGGAGCAATCAGCAGATTGTATATCATAAATCAATTGACATTTCTTTTCTTATATTCTTTGATATTGTTTTTGCCGATATGTCTTTCACTGTTTGCCGATAATTATATACGTTATTATGTCCTTATTTTTATAGGTGGATTGTTTGCTATTTTGAGTTTGATAAGGGTTGTTCGAGGACTTTTTTTGGTATTTAATTTCTCAAAATTTTCTCGTGTCTATTTATTTTTGTACCTTTGCATCGTCGAATTTGTACCATTATTTTTTGTAGCAAAGATATTATTATCATAGAGAATCAATCACTTATGGCGTTAGCAACAAGCGTAAAAAGAATACTTATTTCGCAACCGAAGCCCGAAGATTTGGCAAAATCACAATACAAAATCCTTATAGATAAGTATAAAGTTGAATTAACTTTCGAGAAATTTTTTGACGTAGTCGGCGTAAGCACAAGAGAGTTTCGAGATATGAGAATTGCTCTTTTGGATTATAGTGCTGTGATTATGACAAGCAAACTTGCGGTGGATAATTACTTCCGTCTTGCTAAGGAATTACGAATAACCGTACCAGAAAGCATGAAATACTTTTGTATAAGTGATACGATTGCGAACTATCTTCAAAACTATGTTCAATATCGTAAACGTAAAATATTCTATGGCAAGGGTACTTTCCTTGATTTGGTTGATGTGATAACAAAACACAAAGAAGAAACATATCTTTTCCCTTGTGCGGAAGATTCATCTGCGGATTATTTCAAAACACTTGAAACATCAAAGATTACGTTTAAGAAAGCGGTGATGTATCGTTCCGAGGTGAAAGATTTGTCTGCGATAAACATAAAAGACTTTGATATGGTTGCTATGTTCAGCCCGATAGGAGTAAAAGCATTTGTGGAAAACTTTCAAGGAGCAAACCATGAGAACATCTTTATTGCGGCATTCGGAACAACAACACAGGCAGCCCTTAAAAGTGCAAAGTTGAAATCATACATACCTGCTCCGACTCCGGAACATCCTTCAATGGTTATGGCAATCGACAAATTCTTGTCATTAACAGAAGAAGAGAGAGCGGAATGGATGAAAGAAATAGATGCACAAAGCAAGAGAAGAGTCAAGAAGACAGAGCCTGAAAAAGCAAGCGGTAAAAAGAAAACCGCAACAACAAAAAAAGCAACAACAAAGACCGCAACTAAAGCATCAAGCAAAACAACTGCAACAAAGAAGACTACAACAACAAGAACAACAACAACGAAGAAGACCGCAGAAACAGCAGAGACGACAAAATAACAAGACAACAAGTAAATTTGTAGACTTATTATCGTCTTGCAAACTTGAAGTCTTAAATAAGGACGAAATGAATAGACTCTATAAACACGAACGAACAGCTTCTCTATCCGAAACAGAGAAGCTGTTTTCGCAAGGTAACAGATTTATGGCTTACCCTTTCAGTGTTCGTTTTCTTCTTCTGCCAAGCACTTCTTGCAGTATATCTGCACTACTCACAGCTCCGAAACGCTACCAAAAGACGGCAGTAAATCGCAACAGAGCAAAGAGATTGTTAAGAGAAACTTTCCGCAAACAAAAGCATATACTTTATTCTCATTTAGAAAACAGACAAGAACGTCTTATCATCAACATCGGCCTTGTCTCCAAACAAATGCCCACATATCTGCTTACGGAACAAAAGATGGACGAGATAATCCGCACAATCGTCAAAAAGACAAGCCATGAAAACGATTAAGAAAATCTTTTCTTGGTTTTTCATTCTTCTTATACGGTTTTATCAGACTGCGATTTCCCCTCACACCCCTGCAGCTTGCCGTTACACACCCACATGCTCGCAATACGCACTTGAAGCAATAAAGAAACACGGACCGTTCAAAGGACTTTGGCTTGCAATCAAAAGAATATTGCGTTGCCACCCTTGGGGAGGAAGCGGATACGACCCCGTACCATAACGAAACAAGCTTTCAAGAAAACAAAACAAAGAAACAAAATATTAAAACGAGCGTTTGTCTGAATAAAACAAAGACTTACAAGCGTTTTTATTCGAAATAGTTCATACATCAAAGAAATATTTGAGATTGCTTGCAAAAATGATAATTTTATTCGTAAATTTGCAGAATCGTAACCGTTGTTACGGTAATGTATATTACGATAAAGCTTATAGAATATGAGATTTTTTGACAGAGAAACAGAGTTTGAAAAACTTAGAGAAATAGAAGAACTGTCTCACGAAGTGGCTCAATTTACTATTATTACGGGGCGACGTCGTATTGGCAAGACTGCGATGGTTAAGAAGTATTATGAAAACTCAACAATACTATATTTTTTTGTTGCTCGCAAAGCAGAAACTGAACTTTGTGAGATATTCATTGATGAAATCCGTACTAAACTAAATATTCCAATGCTTGAAGGCAAAGGAATGACTTTTGCAACTATTTTTAAATTCATTATGGAACTATCTCAGACCAAACACATAACTCTTTTTATTGATGAATTTCAAGATTTTTACAGAATAAATTCCTCAATCTACTCAGATATGCAGAATATTTGGGATAGTTATAAAAATAAAGCCCAAATTAATCTTATCGTAGCAGGCTCTGTGAATACCTTAATGAATAAAATATTCAAGGATAAGAAAGAACCATTATTCGGAAGACAAACTAACACCATAAACGTACGTCCTTTCAAACCTCTCGTTCTAAAACAAATAATGTCAGAATATTGTCCTGATTATAAAAATTCAGACTTGCTTGCCCTATACACCTTAACCGGTGGAGTGGCTAAATATGTTGAATTATTTATTGACCGAAAGAAATTTACCGAAAGAACAATGTTAGATATGTTTTTTGAAAGGGATTCTTACTTTTTGCAAGAAGGCAAAAATATGCTTGTTGATGAATTTGGTAAAGACTACGGTATCTATTTCTCAATCTTAACCCTAATCGCACAAGGAAGGAATACGCGTTCAGAAATTGAAAGTATTCTAAATATCAAAGAATTATCCGGTTACTTAAAAAACTTGAATGAAGAATACGGATTGATAAGAAAAATGCAACCAATATATGAAAAATCAACAAATAAAAATGTACACTATTCTATAAATGACCAATTTTTAAGCTTTTGGTTTAGATTTGTATATAAATACACTCATATTATTGAAGCAGAAGGCAACGATAAATTAAAAGCAATAGCGAAACGAGATTTTAACACAGTAAGTGGGAAAGCTCTTGAGAGTTATTTCATTGATGTATTAAAGGAATCAGGAATTTATACTCGTCTTGGATATTGGCACGATAGGAAAGGTGAGAATGAAATAGACATTATAGCAGAAGATGAGGTAGATAATAAAATTGAATTTATCGAAATAAAACGTCAATATAAGAATTTTGACAGAGAAATCTTAGAAGCCAAATCGCAAACCTTCCTAAAAGCAGTTGGAACTTTCAAAGATTATGAAATTACATACCGAGGACTTTCTATAGAGGATATGTAATCCTTATTTACAAAGAAACAAATTATTAAAACGAGCGTTCGGAAATGCAAAAGCAGGTCGAACGCTCGTTTTTCTTTATCTTCTTGATACGAAATCAAGACGCAGAGTTATAAATCACTGCCGTCGGCTTTGTTGTATAGATTTTCGTAAAACATAACAATACGATATCTTCCTCCGATTTTTCCTATCGTAAACCAAACGTTAGCAAACATATTTTTACCTGATATACTACAAAGGAATTCAGCTAGAACTTTCGCGTGTATTTTTAATCGCCAATCTTCTATTTCCTTTAAATTCTCTTGCATTTCCTTTGTTGGATTTTCCCACTGTGTTTCAGAAAATTTGGCTTTATATTCTTCTATTCTTTTAAGTTCTTTTGGATATTGTTCCTTCATTACACTATCTGCAACTTCACTATTAAAAGAAGAATATTTACTTTCTGCTGCTTTCAGATAAAAGACTGCTTCATACTGTTTATCGTGAAGAGAAATTTCATAATCGATGTCTTCATTTTCATCTATCGTTTGAGATTCCTTAACTGGAATATACTTGCCGTTATTCTCAAATTGACCGACAAGTTTATTAAACCTTATCCTTATTTGTCCCTCACTGCGAGATGTTTTATCAACTATGGCAAGTCTCCAAACTTTGTTGTTCTGTGTTTGAACACTGATCTCAACTTCTTCTCCGTTGAATTCACCTTCCAAAAC
>DEPP01000056.1 GCA_002358835.1 Bacteroidales bacterium UBA3389 | reverse complement strand
AATGGATAAATCACAATATAAAAACGTATTCGTCTTCTGCGAACAAAGAGGAGGAAAATTGCAAAACGTTGCTTTGGAATTGTTGGGTAAAGCTCATGATTTGGCAAAAGATTTAGGTCAAGAGGTATACGCAATGTTGTTAGGACACAATGTAAAATCTCTATCTGACGAATTGATTGCTCATGGTGCTGACAAAGTATTAGTTGTTGATGATGCATGTCTTGAAAACTATACAACAGAACCATACACTCAAGCAGTATATCAAATCATCTGCGATGAAAAACCATCAATCGTTCTTATCGGAGCAACAACCATAGGAAGAGACTTGGGTCCACGTCTTTCAGCAAGAGTAACCACAGGTTTGACTGCCGATTGTACAAAATTGGAAATATCAGAAGAAAAAGAACTTTGGTCAACTCGTCCTGCATTCGGTGGAAACCTTATGGCTACAATCGTATGTCCTGATCACCGTCCTCAAATGAGTACAGTACGTCCGGGAGTTATGAAAGCGATGGAAGCCGATGCAAACAGAAAAGGTGAAGTTATCGATTACAAAATAAACTTTGACAGAGAAAAATTCCGCGTTAAAGTATTGGAGACTGTAAAAAGCACAGACAATATGGTCGATATTTCAGAAGCAAAGATTCTTGTTTCAGGCGGTCGTGGTGTTGGAACAAAAGAAGGCTTCGAAATGTTGGGAGAATTAGCTAAGGTTTTGAAAGGAGAAGTTTCTTCTTCAAGAGCATGTGTTGATGCAGGTATAATCGGACACGAAAGACAAGTTGGACAAACAGGAAAGACAGTAAGACCTGATTTGTATTTGGCTTGCGGTATCTCAGGTGCTATTCAACACTTGGCAGGTATGGAAGAAAGTGAATTAATTATTGCAATCAACAAAGACAAATTTGCTCCTATCATGTCAGTAGCTGATTTGGGTATAGTTGGTGATGCAAAGAAAATTATTCCTATCTTAACTGAAAAACTAAAAGCAATAGTTAAATAATTCTTTTAAGCATTGAATAAAACGAAAGGCTGGTTTATCGAAATAAATCAGCCTTTTATTTTTTTCTTTCTTTGATTCAAAAAAATAGTTCTTTGTTTTAGAAAATTCTTTCTTTGATTCAGAAAACTGTTTCTTTATTTTATTTTAGTTTTACAACTATTTGTCGCTCAGCAATTCGGGACGGCGTTCTTTGGTTCTTTGCAATGCTTGCTCGAAACGCCATTGGTCAATATTTTTATCATGTCCGCTCAAAAGGATTTCAGGAACTTTCCAACCCTTATAATCAGCCGGACGAGTATAAACAGGAGGCGATACAAGATCTTGTTGAAACGAATCAGTCAATGCAGAGGTCTCATCATTCAAAACCCCGGGTAGCAAACGCACAACACTGTCTGCAATCACTGCCGCAGCCAATTCTCCTCCACTAAGAACATAATCGCCTATCGAAATCTCTCTTGTAACAAGATGTTCTCTGATTCGCTCATCCACACCCTTATAATGACCGCAAAGAATGCAAAGATTCTCTTTCAAAGACAGCTCATTGCTCAAACTTTGTGAAAGACGCTCCCCATCGGGTGCTGTATAAATTATCTCATCATAGTGTCTTTTGGTTTTCAATGCGCAAATGCAATTATCGACCGGCTCAATCTGCATAACCATTCCTGCACCACCACCGTACGGATAGTCATCCACGTTATGGTTTTTGTTTAAGGAATAATCCCTAAGGTTATGTATTTCAACAGAAAAAAGTCCCTTATCTCTAGCTCTTTTTAAGATACTCTGGGAAAAGATTTCCGTAAACATAGACGGAAATAATGTGATTATATCTATGTGCATTTTTACAAATTTTTCTTCGTTTCGATTACGCAATGCTTTTTTTCTTGTTACGACAATCAGAAAAAAATGTTGCTTTTTGCAAACCGATTGTGTATTTATTTGTATATTTGCAGAATTAAACAACTAAAAGACAGATATGAATCGAAGAAGTATTTTGACGTTTCTTGCATTGACTGTGATGATCCTTGGAAACACTGCGGCGTTTTCCCAATTGAGGCAATACAAACACATGCCCGATTTCGATTATGCTGATTATGATATGCACCTTAAGTTTATGAATCAACCCTTTGCTTTGGTTGGTCAAACGCTTTATTTACAAGACGTTTCCGACACCAATTTAAGGGATTATTTTTTCATTGGTTCGATTGCCGTTCCTGAGAAAGAAGATCGTACAGGTGTGCAATATTATAAGTTAAAACGCATGCCGGAGGAACAAATCCAAAGATTAAAAGGCGAATGGTTTGTTGTAGCAGATTATGTTGCCGATCAATTTGCTTTCAACAAGATTTACAAGGCTATGGATCAAAAACGGAACTTCAAAAATATGCAACATCCGTTCTTGAAGCTTGTTGTAGGTTCTTCTGGCGATACAATATTCTACAACTACCAAAACTTCTTCAACAGATACAACTTTCCGTTTACTCCAATGAGCTATTACAATGCGAACAAAAACCAATATCCTCGCAACGAATCCTCAAACGAAGATGTTTCTTTGGTCGATTACGATACCAACAGCAACTATGCTCACCTTCCAATGAAGCTTGTAGGACATAAAATCACACTTCCTGTTGTTACAGAGCAAACAATAGCACGACTTTTCAACGGAACAAGATTATACAACTATGATGACGACAGTCGAAAGTACTCTTTCACCGACTATCCTATCGGAAAGGCAAAACAATTGGCAGGAAAGACATTCTATGTTGCAGATTGGTGCCACAGAGCCGGTAATATAACTGATGTTTATTTGAAATTAGTTGAAAAAGGTCGCAGAGACACAATATATTATAAATATCCAACCCTAAAAGAACGCGGAGAATTTCATTTTGTCATAGAAGCATTTTACAAAAAAGCCAGAACCTACTACAAAAACAAAGATTTCGTTGTTCGAGGAGACAAATTCCCATTGACAGTTATCGATTTGAGATGGAAAAGACCTATAACAGTTCGTCAAGGCGATGTTTTCCACTGTTTGGATTTTGTTGTAAAAGACGGAAAGTTCCAAATGTTGATGCGAAACGAAAAAGGCAGAAAATTCTATGTGAGTGAAGATTTCGAATTGGGCGACAGATTGAGTTTCGATCTTTATCTTGCAGACGGCAACAAGGTTTTGAAATACAAAGATACTTATCCTACAGCATACAAAGCAATATTGCAAAAAGAGCTTGTAAAGGATATGACTATGGATATGGCAGATCTTTCTTGGGGAAAGCCAGAACGAGAAGTTACAACAAACTTTGACGAAAGTAATCGCCATTGGTTCTATATGGGAAACATTTACATAATTTTCCGAAACAACAAATTGCACCGCGTTGCAATGATTCCGGTTGAACTAAGATAGAATTTAGAAATTCATGACATTCGATCATCAAGACGATTTTGAATATGAAAGGGAGTTACTCTCACTTGTAGGCGACTTTGAAAACAAAATAAAAAACAGAGTCGAGAATATATTCTATGACATTGATGATTGGTTGGATATTATTGACTTTTTCATTGCAGAGGAACCTGATAACATTCTTTTACAAGAAGCATTAACTAAAGCCACTATTTACTACAAGGACAATTTGCAATTAAACATTCGAAAGGTTTATTGTGCAGCTTTTGACAATCCGCAAGAGGCTTATCGTATGTTTTGTGAGTTGGAAATGAAACCTGATTTTGTAAATACGGTTGAAGATGCGGCTTTACTCAAATACCAGAAAGCAAAACTCCTAATCACAGTCAAGCAATACAAACGAGCATACGAGATACTGAATGAGCTGACTTTTTTCGTAAAGAATCAGTTTATTTTTGAACAATTGGCAATTACTCTTTTCAAACAAAGAAAATATTCACAAGCAAGCGAAATGATTCTTGTAGCATTGGAAGAAACCAAACGCATTTCGCAAGCCGATGAAGACATTACCGCATATGGAGCTGGTGATTTTTTGTTTATCGATACTGCAATCTCGGATAATCTGCTCACTTTTGCCGCTTTAACCTATAAAAGAAACATTAAAAATAACGCTAATATAGCAACGGCAATAGAAGACTTGGTAAAACTCCACCCTTTCAACACAAGCTATTGGGAAATGCTTGCAGAGTTTTATTACAGAGCCGAACAATATGACAAAGCCGATGAAGCATTGGATTATTGCCTATGTTTAAGACCTTCAGACATTAACATCTACCGAAAGAAGTTGGAAATATGCGTGAACAACTTTAATAAGGAAAAAGAATGTGAGATGTTGTTTAAGATGATAGACTTATTGGAAAGAAAAATCATCGATGCTAATAGTAAAGAAGAAAGAAATGACATCTTGGAACTATGGAAAGGTTGTTTACGAAGCTTTATTTCCGACAGTTTATCTTTGAAATGGTTTGACCGTTGTTTGAAAGTATGCGAACAAAGCTTGAAACTGAATAAGTTCGTCCCTATCTGCGATGGAGTAAGCTTCTTTTCAAAAGGCGAGATTATGATTTTCATGGCTTCTTGTTACATTGGGAAAGGAGAATACGAAAGGGCATTGAACCTTTCTATGAATGCGGTCAAATCAGAACCTGAATACTATGGTCACAGAATACGTTTTGCCGAATTGCTTTACGATACCGGCGATGTAGAACAAGCAGAGGAAATTTTCCAAACCCTTTATGAACAATGCTGTGAGGAATCTGCAAAAACAGAATTTGCAAACAGCGAAGAGAAAGAAACAAGCATATATTTCCAAAAGCATAAATACTATGTCGTTGCTTCATGGGCAGTGAAGATGGCAGCAAACGGACGAGTATTTGAAGCATTCGATTTAATATCTTCAAATATGACATACGACGAAAAAGAATTCTTGAACGAGATATTCATAATGAAGTGTGCCATGATTGAGGTTCTAAGTAATAAAGAAGGAATGGAAGAGCAGATTTTGGACATTATCGACGGCATTGTCAATATTAACGGATTGCCAACCGAAGCAATACTGCACAAAGTTCCTGCTTTATACAACAATAGTTTAATAATAGAAGGAATAAAGAAAATAAATAAAACATTTGATAATGAATAGGATTACAAAATGTCTGATATGCGTATTTACCTTTTTGCTAAGCATATCGACAGTTTCAGCACAAACCACACAAGAACAACAATCAAGCCAAAACACTCCAAAAACTGAAGAAGTAGGAGTAATAAAAAAAGTAACCAACTGGTATATGGACAATATGAACTATGGAACGGTTACTCTTCTTATGGCTGTAGAAAGCAGTTTTATCCCATTTCCATCAGAAGTTGTAGTACCTCCTGCAGCTTACAAAGCGACAAAGCCGGATAGTGATATGAATGTAGTTCTTGTTATTGTGTTTGCAACACTCGGAGCTTTGATTGGAGCTTTGGTTAATTACTATCTTGCTCTTTGGCTTGGCCGTCCTATTGTTTACAAATTTGCAGAGAGCAAACTCGGACGCTTGTGTTTGTTGGATGCATCAAAGATTGAGACTGCCGAAAAGTATTTTGACAAACACGGAAAAAGTTCTACACTGATCGGACGTTTGGTTCCGGCTGTTCGACAATTGATTTCGATTCCTGCAGGTTTGGCAAAGATGAACATAGTTACCTTTTTAACCTTCACAGCTTTAGGTGCGGGAATTTGGAACACAATATTGGCTGTTTTAGGTTATATTGCAGCAGGACAAAGCGACCTTATAGACAAATACAGCCACGAATTGTCGTACATTCTTATCGGTTTGGGTATCTTGTTTGTTGCATATCTGATATTCAAAGCAGTAAGAAAGAAAAAGAAACAAAAGTGAGAACGTACGCTTTGATAGGAAAGCCCCTATCCCACTCGTTTTCGCAAAAATATTTCAAAGAGAAATTTGCAAAAGACAATATTCAAGCGGATTATATCCTTAAACCGCTTGATTCTATCGACAGCCTTGAAACATGGATTGCAAGCCTGCCCACGCTTCAAGGCTTTAACGTTACCATGCCTTACAAAAAACAAATACTGAAATACATAACCGAAACAGATATATCCGCAAAGCTATGCGGAAATGTAAATTGCGTGAAAATAATCCGCAAAGATGACAAAACCATATTGAAGGGCTACAACACTGACTTATGCGGATTCAAAATTTCTTTGCAAGAAAGTTTCAACATCGATAAGATTCACTCTGCCCTTATCTTGGGAAACGGAGGTGTTGCAGGCACTCTCTCCGCTGTTTTGCAGGATTTGAATATCGATTTCAAAATAGCAACTCGCAATCCTTACGATGCTGATAAACACATAGACTATACACAAGCCAATAACTCATTACATAACTTTCAACTGATAATCAACGCCACCCCATGCGGAATGCACCCGAACGAAACAAGCCTTCCTCCTATCGATTGTACGAAATTGGAGCCTTACCACAATATTTTCGATTTGATTTACAATCCTTCGGAAACATTGTTCTTGAAACAAGCAAAAGCCAAAGGCTGTACAACCGCCAACGGCTATCGAATGCTTACCTTGCAAGCAGATAAGGCTTGGGAGATTTGGCAAAACGAATAGACAAAGCATGGGAATAGAAAGATATATCATACCTTTTGTTGTCGTAATCTTGTTAAGGATAAAACCGATTGGGACTTGGCTTGCCACAATCAACACATTCTTTCACGAAGGCTTTCATGCACTGACTGCACTTTTGCTCGGAAACAAGGTAAAGGAAATAGAATTCGATCAAAAACTTGGAGGAAGTTGCAGCAGTTTGAGTACAGGTAAATTCAAGACCTTTTTGACCGCACTATCGGGCTATACGGGTTGCAACATCATGAGTTTGATTCTCATTTATGCGATAAACCACTCTCGAATCGAAATTACCTTTCTTATGCTTGCTATTTTCTCGCTTTTGATAATCGTTCTGTATATGCGGAAACCCTATGCACTTGTTTGGACGTTGGCATTTGCAACAGCGAATTTGATTTGCTATATGACACCCTTTTCCTTGAGAATCAAAGCCGGCATATTGTACACATACATCATTGCAATATTAGTCGAAAACACTGTTGCATGTTTCGAAATCCTCAGGTTGAGTTTTACAAACTCTAAACAAAGCGGAGATTGCTCCGTTCTACACAAAGTAAGTCATATTCCGCCATTTCTTTGGGCGATAATTTTCAACGCAATCAACGCTCTGACTATCTACAAAATAGCTTTGATGATATTATAATCAAGAAACAGTAAATTGTTTCTTGATTTCAGCCGAGCGAAACAAAGAAAGAATTTACTGAAATCAAGAAACGATTCCGATGGATTATTTGTTTGAGAAAATCATATAAAATCAGGGATTTACAATATGTTTTTTCGAGAAAATGAGTTGAGGATTAAGGGGTATGGAAACTAAATCGCAATATTTTATTTTCAAATTCCCATATTTTCAATATAAATTCATACCTTTGCAACCCGAAAAAGACAAGAACAAACAAGCTATGCAAATAGAAGTTGTAAAATCGAAGATACACAGAGTCAAGGTTACTCAGGCCGATTTGAACTATATAGGTTCTGTAACGATAGATGAAGACCTTTTGGACGCTGCAGGAATAATCGAAAACGAAAGAGTATATATCTACAATATAAATAACGGAGAACGATTCGACACATACGCAATCAAAGGTGAAAGAGGCTCGGGCAAGATTTGCCTAAACGGAGCGGCGGCTCGCCTTGCACAGGTCGATGATTTGGTAATCATAGTTTCGTATGCAACAATGGATTTTGAAGAAGCAAAGACTTTCAAACCCACTGTCATATTTCCGAAAGATAACAAAGTAATTTAGTGTTTTGAAACACAAACTAAGAAACACACTTCAAACTCTTTTCTTCATACTCTTGGGATTGGCATTCGTTTGGTGGTTCTGGGAGAAATTGACACTTGAAGAAAAATCACAGATATGGCAATCGCTTAAACAGACTGACTATTTTTGGTTCGCACTTGCGGCAGTTGTCAGTTTGCTTTCTCATTACATCAGAGCCGAAAGGTGGAGACTGATGAGCGAAACGTTGGGTTGCAAAGTCTCAAGGCTGAATAGTTTTTTTGCTGTTATGACTGGTTATCTGACAAACCTTGCCGTACCTCGATTAGGTGAGATTGTGCGTTGTACTATGTTGAAAAAAAGCGACGATGTTCCCATAGAGAAAACACTTGGTACGATAATAACAGAACGAGCCATCGATATGTTGCTTTTTTTCTTGCTTTTGGTTGCTACATTCTTTCTCCAAAAAGATTTGTTTGCAGATTACCTTTCTCAAAACTTCAATATAGACGGACTGATTCGTTTGGCAGTACTCGGAATCATTGTCGGACTGATTGCGATTGTGCTTTTCATCGTTTTCAGAAAAAGATTGACCAACAACAAACTTTATAAAAAGATAATTGATTTAGTCAAAGGATTGTTCGAAGGAGTAAAAAGCATTCTCAAACTCAAAAATCCATTGCTTTTTATCTTTTATTCCCTGCTTATTTGGGCTTTATGGATATTCGGAACATTCATTTGCTTCCAATGCCTTAGCGAAACACAAATCTTAAATCCGATTCAAGCACTTATAACCACCGTTATGGGAGCGTTCGGTCCTATGATAACTCCGGGAGGTATAGGTTTGCAGCCGGCAATCTTTGCACAAGTGTTGGGAAGCTACGACATAAGCCGTCCGACAGCCTATGTATGCGGTTGGCTCAGCTGGTTGAGTTCTCAAATCGGCACAATAGCAGTCGGATTGATTGCTTTCATATACTTCTCTGCAAACAAGAAAAAATAAAAACCATGACATATTACGAGCATATCGAAGAAAAGATAAAAGGGATTCAAGAATTAAAAAAATGTATCTTGAATTGGCGTGAACAGAATCAAAAGATAGTTTTCACCAATGGCTGTTTCGATTTGTTGCATTTGGGACACGTGGATTATCTTGCAAAAGCCAAAGACTTGGGAGATAGATTGATTATCGGTGTAAACACAGATGCGTCCGTCAGACGTTTGAAAGGTAAATTCAGACCTTTGCAGGATGAAAATTCTCGCTTACATCTTTTGGCTGCATTGGAGGTTGTCGATGCCGTTGTTTTGTTTGATGAAGATACTCCTTACGAACTGATAAAGCAAGTGCAACCTGACGTCCTCGTAAAGGGAGCCGACTACAAGCCGGAAAGCATTGTAGGTTACGACATCGTTACTTCGCGAGGTGGAAAAGTGGAAACAATCGAGTACCTTGAAGGATACTCAACCACATCTATTGAACAACGAATACTTAAATCAAGAGAACAGACGTTATAATCTTATAACAATTAAACAACACACGAAATGAAAAAGATAGCTGTAATATTAGCAGGCTGCGGAAACAGAGACGGCAGCGAGACTCACGAAACCCTTTCGGTACTTTTGGCAATCGACAGACGCGGAATGCAATATCAATGTTTTGCTCCAAAGGGTGATTTTATCGTTTTCAACCATATAGAAAGCCAAGCAACGGAAGAAAAACGCAATCTTATGATTGAAGCCTCCAGACTTTGCAGAGGAAACATCAAACCATTGAGCGAATACGATGTTGCAAACTTTGACGCTTTGGTTTTGCCGGGTGGTATGGGTGCTGCTCAGAATTGGAGCAACTATGCTTTCGTCGGTAAAGATATGTGTGTAAATGAAGAAGTCGAAAAAGCCGTTCGTGATACTAACAACGCAAACAAACCAATCGGAGCTTTGTGTATTGCTCCCATGATTTTGGCTAAGGTGCTTGGAAGCAAGAATCCTACCCTTACTCTCGGAGAAGATTGTCCTGCTGCTAAAGATGCGATTGCCTTAGGTTGCAAACACAAAATCTGCTCTGCAACAAAAACCGCCAAAGACTCAGAAAACAAACTCGTAACAACACCTGCCTATATGGTAGCAAAGAATATTTCGCAGATTTTCGAAGGAGCGGATAATTTAATCGAAGATTTGGCTTCCCTTCTCTAAGATTCCTATTAGTTTATCGGCGATTTCTATTGAATCTCTCTGTAAGATATTTTCTCAAAGGCTTGTCGTAAAATTTTGAGAACAAAAACGCAAGCAATACACTCAAAACAACAACCGGTATTGCAACGAAAGATGTTTCGCTAAGCGTATAACGTTCGTTTGCAATCAACCATTGATAGAACAGATACATAATCGGATAATGTATCATATACAAAGGATAAGATAAATCACCCAAAAAGTGGTTTATCTTATTTGTTTTTCGATTCAAATTTTGAGCCGATGCCCCCATTATCAAAATCAATGGAAAGAAAATCAAAACACATATCGATTCATACAAACCATTAAAACTTACAAAGTTGAATCCCGGAATATATGGCACGGAAAAAACAATCAAAAGCAGTAAAGAACAAGTCCAAAACGATGATTTGATTTTCAATGGTTTGAATCTGCGAGAAAGAAACATTCCGAGAGTTAAAGGAAACAGCATTCGAATCAATCCTCCACAAAAATTCACTCCATCCAATGTCCAACCCACTCCTATCGAACCGTATCCCGAAAAATTGCCTAATGAAAACACCGTATGCAATACACCAAGCAAAAGAACAAAAGCTCCTAATATTTTGGTAGATAAGCGTCTGATAAATAAGATATACAGAATATTTCCTATGTATTCAAAAAACAAAGACCACGCAGGGCCGTTCAACGGAAACATCTCGCCATTTCCTCTCACTTCACTCGCACTCGAAGGGATTGCAGGCAACATCAAAGCACTCAACACAAAACAAAGCAGAGTCAAATAAAAGGGAACCTGAGTTCCATTCCACTGTTGCGAACCTCCGATAAGAAAACAAATCATTCCGACAAAAGCTCCCATAACCAACATCGGATGCAAACGAATCAATCTACGCTTAAAAAAGTCCGTTTTCTTCATTTCACTTCTGCCATCATAAGCATAGCTCAAAACAAAGCCCGAAAGCAAAAAGAAAAAATCAACAGCCAAATATCCGTGATTCAAAATATGTATCATTCCATCGCCTGCTCCGTTTGTTATTTCCGCAAAAGAGAAACCTTCAAATATGTGATAACAAACCACAATCAAAGCTGCAACTCCACGCAATCCGTCAAGAAGTTCATAATGTGGCTTTGTATCGGTGAATATCATGTTCTTATTCATTTATAATTGGTGTTTGATAAATGTATTCTTATATCTGTTTCGGCAAAATAAGGTTGCAAAGATACGAAATCGAAACAAAAGCAAGTCGATTTACCTATTGCGGAATTAGAAAAAACAATAAAAAAAAACGGTTCTTTGTTTCAGAAAAATGAAATCAAGTTTCATCGGATTGTTTCTTGATTTCGTCGGATTGTTTCTTTGTTTGAGTACACTCTCTTTTTTCGATAAAAAAAACAAACAATAATTTTCTTTTTTCTTTTTCTGAATTCGATGATGAGTATTCAATATTTTTTTCTACCTTTGCCGTATCTAACAAATAAAAACAAGTTCTCATGAAAACAAATTACATAAAAAGCATTTCGATTGCTTTGTTTCTTCTGATTGTTTGCCAATGCGGTTTCTCACAAAATACGTTTCAGATTGGTGATTTTACATATTCTCTTTATTGGACGGCGAATGCCTCAAATCCTTCCACATATGACACGAGTGTATGTGTATATAGATACAACAATAATACAGCAACATCTGTCGAGATTCCCTCTACGGTAACTCACAATAATAGAACGTATGACGTAACCTGGATAGGAGAATTTTGTTTTAGTGGGAAATCCCAACTTCAACAAGTTACGATTCCCAATTCCATTAAACTAATAGGCTTTTATGCCTTTGAAGCGACCGGAATTCAAAGCATAAACATTCCAAATAGTGTTCAAAATATTTATCTCTTTGCATTCGCAGATTGTCATCAACTTCAGACTGTCTATATAGGAGAAAACGTTTCTGTTATTGAGAGTGGGACGTTTTGGGGTTGCAATTCATTGACCTCTGTTGTGTTTGCACCTAACTCAAATTTACATCATATTGATAACCAAGCCTTTTTCAAGTGCGTAAATCTTACAAACATAGTTCTGCCTGCTGAATTGAAAACAATAGATTACAAAGCTTTTAACGAATGTCTTGCTTTGAGCGAAATAATCATTCCTCCGAAAGTAACAGGAATTTATGATAGTGCTTTCTTTAATTGTCCTGCTTTGACAAAACTTACATTGTCGGATTCCTTGCAAACAATCGGGGCGGGAGCTTTTAATAAGACCAACATAGATACTCTTACCATTCCGAGCAATGTTTCATCTATCGGCAAGAGTGCTTTCATCAATTGTTCGAATCTTAGAATGCTTAATTACAATGCGAAAGAAATAGAATTTTTTCCTGCACGTCCGAACCACGTTTTCCCATCTGACCAATACATAAAGCTAAATATAGAAGAAGGTGTCGAAGTTATTCCGGACTATTTCTTTGAACAAAATGAGCATCTGGACACTTTGATTTTGCCAAGTTCGCTTATATCTGTCGGAAACAATGCTTTCATACGTTGCGAAGAGCTTAAATTTTTGCAGTTAAATGAAGGGCTTGTGTTAATACAAGATATGTCGTTCAAAGGTTGCAGAAACCTTGACACAATCATACTTCCGAACAGCTTGATAAAAATTGGATCATCCGCTTTTGAGGATTGCGACAATATTGTTCAAGTATCAATGTCCGATCATTTGGAATTAATTAACGACAATGCTTTTGCCAATTGCGTGAATATTGAATCGATACAATTTCCTTCAACACTTACGTACATCGGAAACAACGCTTTCTTGAATTGTCCTTTGTCTGGGTCTGTTGAAATACCGGAAGGCGTAGAGCGTATCGGAAAGAATGCTTTCAAAGGTTGCACTAACATAAACACGATAAAAATTGGCGACGGTACGAAAATAATCGGTGAAGGTGCTTTCGAGAATTGTTATGCTTTGAGAAAGGTTTTTGTCGGCAGTGCTTTGGAAGAGGTCTGCAATCGTGCATTTGCAGGAAATGACAGCCTGGCTCTGTTTTTCTGTATGACGTTTACCCCGCCTGCCATCGGAACAAGCAATGTTTTTCCTTCACCTAACAACTGTAATCTAATCGTTCCTTGCGATGCAAAAGATAGTTATTCGACCGGTATGTGGAATTGGTATTTTTATCCTCGAATAGATGAAATGAATTATTTAATTGAGGTTTCGGCAAACGATGAATCATTCGGTCGGGTTGAAGTGTTAAACGATTGTTCTTCAAATTCAGCAATTTTGAGTGCGATTCCGAATGATGGATATTTGTTTGAAAGATGGGAAGATGGTATTACGGATAATCCTCGTCAGGTTGAATTGACCAAAGATACTGTTTTTGTGGCTATTTTCTCGACTGTGGGAATTGATGTGGTGGAAACGACCGAATCGATTGCCGTTTATCCGAATCCGAACAAAGGTTTGTTCTCAATCAATATGCCTCAGACATCACGCGATTATCAATTGCTCATAACCGATACGCAAGGGAGAGTGATAAAGACTATTTTCATCAATAAGGGAGAAAGTTTCATCGAAGTGGATTTAAGAGA
>DEPP01000027.1:1842-6166 GCA_002358835.1 Bacteroidales bacterium UBA3389 | reverse complement strand
CGCCGTTTGGCTTTATTTGAAAATGTAATGCCTATACCAAGAGGAGTGTCTTACAATGCTTATTTGTTGGTTGATGAAGACAAGACGGTGCTTTTGGATACTGCAGATGCTTCTATTTCGTATCAGTTTTTTGAAAACGTAAAACATGTGTTGCAAGACAGAACATTGGATTATTTGATTGTTAATCACATGGAACCTGATCATTGTGCGTTGATTGAAGATATGGTTTTGCGTTATCCAGCTTTGAAGCTGATTGGAAATGCCAAGACTTTGCAGATGATAAAGCAGTTTTTTGATTTTGAGGTTGAAGATAGATTCATTGCGGTTAAAGAGGGGGATGTTTTTGAAACAAAAAATCATAAACTTACATTTGTAATGGCTCCAATGGTTCACTGGCCTGAAGCGATGTTTACTTATGACGTAACTGCTAAAATTTTGTTTTCAGCAGATGCTTTCGGCACATTCGGAGCATTAAACGGTAATTTGTATAATGATGAAGTGAATTTCGATCGTGATTGGATTGATGATGCAAGACGTTATTACACAAACATTGTCGGTAAATACGGTTCTTCAGTTCAGACTGTTTTGAAAAAAGCTGCAGGAATAGACATTCAGATGATTTGTCCTTTGCATGGTCCGATTTGGAGAAATGATTTAGGATACTTTATTGACAAATACAACAAATGGAGTTTGTACGAACCGGAAGATAAAGCTGTCATGATCGTTTACGGTTCAATGTATGGTAACACCGAATCGGTAGCGAATAAAACTGCGAGCCTTTTGGCAGAGGCTGGCGTGAAAGATGTAAGATGCTATGATGTATCGGCAACTCACGTTTCTTACTTGATTTCTGAGGCATTCCGTTGCAGTCATATAATATTGGCAGCCCCTACATACAATGGAGGAGTCTTTACACCGATGGAAAATTTCCTTGTTGACTTGAAGGCACATGGATTACAGAAACGTACATTCGCCATAATCGAAAACGGAACGTGGGCACCATCAGCAGGTTGCAAAATGCGTTCTATGGTAGAGGAAATGAAGGATATGAATATTGTTGAATCCACTCTTACAATCAAATCGAGCATGAAGCCATCGCAAGAAGCGGAATTGGAAGAAATGGTCAAGGAAGTTGTAGGAGATATGAACAAATGAAGAGTTGCTGATATGAAAGCGTTGGAAAAATTGGAATACGGCTTATTTGTATTGTCCTCTTGTGAGAATGGAAAGGATAACGCCTGCATTGTGAATGTCGTTGTACAGGTTACGGATTCTCCCGAAAGGATTGCGTTTACTGTAAACAAGAAAAACCTGACTCACGATATGATTCAAAATACGGGAATGTTTACTTTGAGTATCTTAACTCAAGACGTACCGATGGATTTGATTAAACGATTCGGGTTCCAAAGCGGAAGAGATGTAGCGAAGTTTGATGATTTCGAATTTGCAAAAAGAAATAAAGACGGAATGCTTTATATCGGCGACAAATATTCCAATGCCTACATTTCGGGAAAGGTATTTTCGAAGATTGATTTGGGAACACATACCTTGTTTTTGGCAGATGTAACCGATTCAAGTGGGTTGTCGGACAAGAAATCTTTGACATACGAATATTATCATGAGCATATAAAGCCTCGTGTTCAAACAGACAAGAAAAAGGTTTGGGTTTGTAAGGTTTGTAATTATGTTCACGAAGATGAGAATCTGCCTGAGGATTTTATCTGTCCTTGGTGCAAGCACGGGGTTGCAGATTTTGAATTGATAGAACAATAAATAGAGTATATAATTAAAAACAACATTATTATGGAATTAAAAGGAAGTAAAACAGAACAAAATTTGAAAGCCGCTTTTGCAGGCGAATCACAAGCACATACAAAGTATCTTTATTATGCGTCAAAGGCTAAAAAAGACGGTTTCGTACAAATGGCAAATCTTTTTACCGAAACAGCTTTGAATGAGAAAGAACACGCAAAGATTTGGTTTAAGTTGTTGCACGAAGGTGAAGTTCCTGATACGATGACCAACCTAAAAGATGCGGCAGAGGGCGAAAACTATGAGTGGACCGATATGTACGCAACTTTTGCAAAAGAAGCAGAGCAAGAAGGCTTTACAAGAATTGCTAAACTTTTTGAAATGGTTGCTAAAATCGAAAAAGAACACGAAGAGCGTTATAGAAAACTTTTGGCAAACATAGAAGAAGGAGTAGTGTTCTCAAAAGAAAACGATGTGGTATGGCAATGCGTGAATTGTGGTCATATAGTGATAGGAAAGAAATCGCCAAAGATGTGTCCTGTCTGCGAACATGCACAATCGTATTTCCAAGTCAGAGCAGAAAACTACTAATATCAAACGGTATATGATTGATAAGTGGACGATAAACACGGTAAAACAATATCTGATCGAAAAGGGTATAAAGCCATCGGTTCAGAGAATAGCGGTGATGGGCTATTTATTGGAGCATCGCACGCATCCGACCGTTGATGAGATATATTCCGCATTGCAAGATAGGATACCGACTTTATCAAAGACCACTGTGTATAACACGTTGAAGCTTTTTGCTGAGAAAAAAGCGATACAGAGCATTACGATTGATGAAAGAATGGTGCATTTTGACGGATACAGAGAGAGACATGCACATTTCCTTTGTCAGTCTTGCGGAAAGGTGATCGATGTCCCTTTGGATTACGATGTGGAATTGCCGAAAACCGAGCAGACAAAAGGCTTTGCCGATGTTGAAACACATGTTTATCATAGAGGATATTGTTCCGAGTGCACTGAAAAGAGTAATAAATAACATTAAAAGAAAGGAAGAATCATGAAAAAGTTAGAATGCAAAGTATGTGGTTATGTTTATGACGAAGCAATAGGCGATCCTGATAACGGAATAGCTCCGGGAACAAAATGGGAAGACTTACCAGAGGATTATACCTGCCCTTTGTGCGGAGTTGGTAAGGAAGACTTCGAAGAGATAAACTAATTAAGATAAGGCACTTTCGAGTGCCTTTCTTTTTTTTGAATACTTCTTGTTTCAAATCAAAGAAACGATTTCCCCTTTCTTCGTTTTAATTTTCTGAAATCAAGATTCGTTTGGCTGAAATCAAAGATTCATTTTCTCCAAAAAAACTTACACTAACCTAATCATGCAATTTTTACTACCTAATCAACGTTGTGATTTTGTGAGCAAAGATAAATTTTCATTGAGAAGAAGAATCAAAAGTTTTACTTATGCGTTTGCGGGTTTGCGACTTGTGTTCGCTCATGAGCATAACGCATGGATTCATGCCGTTGCGACAATATGTGTCGTTGTGGCAGGATTTCTTTTTCGTATTTCATCGCTTGAATGGACTGTTGTTGTGATTTGTATTGCTATGGTTATATCTGCCGAAATCATAAATTCATCTCTCGAACGTATGGCAGACTTTGTCCAACCGGAAAAGGATAATAGGATAAAGGAGATTAAAGATCTTGGGGCTGCTGCGGTGTTAGTGTGTGCCATAGCTTCGGTAATTGTCGGCATTATAATATTTCTACCAAAGATTATCGCTCTTGTTTAGTGGTGTTTGTTGATTCGATTGTTGGATTTTGTGAAACGATATATGTAAACAAAAAAAAGGTGTTCCCAATTCTGAGGAACACCTTTTTCAATTATAGAGTTATTAAGATCTTGTTATTATTCTTCTGAACAAGTCTTTGCACAAAGGAACTCTCTGTTCATTCTTGCGATATTACTTCTCTTTATGCTCTTAGGACATTCAGCCTCGCAAGCGTATGTGTTTGTACAGTTTCCGAAGCCTAACTCATCCATCTTGGCAACCATTGCTTGAACTCTGCGTGCAGCCTCAGGCTTTCCTTGTGGCAACAAAGCCAATTGAGAAACCTTTGCAGAAACGAACAACATTGCAGAAGCATTTTTACAAGAAGCAACACAAGCACCGCAACCTATACAAGAAGCAGAATCCATTGCCTCATCTGCATTCTTCTTTGGAATAGGAATTGCATTACCATCAGGAACTCCTCCTGTTGTTACTGAAACGTAACCACCTTCTTGAATAATCTTATCGAAAGCTGTACGATCTACAACCAAGTCTCTGATGATAGGGAATGGCTTTGCTCTCCATGGTTCGATAACTATTGTATCGCCGTCTTTGAATCTTCTCATGTGCAATTGACATGTTGTAACTCCATCGTCAGGTCCGTGAGGACGTCCGTTGATGTAAAGACCGCACATTCCGCATATACCTTCACGGCAGTCGTTATCAAAACAAACAGGATGCGAAAGTTTGTCTACCAATTGCTCATTCAAAATGTCCAACATTTCCAAGAA
>DEPP01000027.1:0-1812 GCA_002358835.1 Bacteroidales bacterium UBA3389 | reverse complement strand
AAGAAAGAACAGTCGGGCGAAATATTTTCTACTTTATATGTTTCAAAGCGTCCTTTTGCTCTTGCATTTTCTTGACGCCAAATTTTCAAGGTTAAATTCATTTTACTTGTAATTTCTTTGTTGAACTTTTATAAACTCGTAATTCAATTCTTCTTTATGTAATTGCGGTTCTGCATTTTCTCCTTGGTATTCCCAAGCTGCAACATACATAAACTGCTCGTCATTACGTTTTGCTTCACCTTCTTCTGTTTGGTGTTCTTCTCTGAAGTGTCCTCCGCAACTTTCTTCTCTGTGCAATGCGTCTTTAGCCATCAATTGTGCCAATTCGATATGATCAGACAAACGAAGTGCTTTTTCCAATTCAGGGTTCATCGAAGTAGTGTCGCCTGTTATGCGAACGTTTTGCCAAAACTCTTCTTTCAAAGCTTGCAACATAGGAACGGCTTCTTTCAATCCTTCTGCAGTTCTTCCCATTCCGACTTTGTTCCACATTATGTGTCCCAATTCTTTTTGGAAAGAATCCACGCTCTTCGCTCCCTTGATAGACATAAGCTTTTCTATCTTTTCTGCAACAGCTTTTTCCGCAGCTTCAAACTCAGGAACTGTTGTTGGAATTGGTTGAGAATAGATTTCTTTTGAAAGATAGTTTTGTATTGTGTAAGGAAGAACGAAATATCCGTCAGCTAAACCTTGCATAAGTGCAGATGCTCCCAAACGGTTTGCACCATGGTCAGAGAAGTTAGCCTCTCCGGCTGCGAATAATCCCTCTACGGTTGTTTGTAGCTCGTAATCGACCCAAAGACCTCCCATTGTATAGTGTACAGCTGGGTAAATCATCATCGGAGTTTCGTATGGATTTTGAGCAGTTATCTTTTCGTACATTTGGAATAAGTTTCCGTATCTTGCTTCTACTTTGTCCTTGCCAAGACGTTTGATTGCAGATGAGAAATCTAAATAAACGGCTTGTCCTGTTCCAACTCCGTAGCCTGCATCGCATCTTTCTTTTGCAGCTCTCGAAGCAATATCTCGTGGAACCAAGTTTCCGAAAGCAGGGTAACGTCTTTCCAAATAGTAGTCTCTGTCTTCTTCTGCAATATCGGTTGGTTTAAGTTTTCCTGCTCTGATTGCTTCAGAGTCTTCTATTTTCTTAGGAACCCAGATTCTACCATCGTTACGCAAACTCTCACTCATCAAAGTCAATTTCGATTGATAGTCTCCGTGAACAGGGATACAAGTAGGGTGGATTTGTACATAACAAGGGTTAGCAAAGCAAGCTCCTTTTTTGTAACATTGCCATGCTGCCGAACCGTTTGAGTTCATTGCATTTGTTGAAAGGAAGTAAACATTACCATAGCCTCCTGTTGCAACTACAACTGCATGTCCGAACCATCTTTCCAGCTTTCCTGTTTGCAAATCTCTTGTTATGATACCTCTTGCCTTACCGTCAACCAACACAACGTCCATCATCTCTTTTCTTTCGTACATCTTGACTGTGCCGGCTTTGATTTCTTTTGATAGAGCTGAGTAAGCTCCCAACAAAAGTTGTTGTCCGGTTTGTCCTTTTGCGTAGAAAGTACGGCTTACTTGTGCTCCACCGAATGAACGGTTGTCAAGCATTCCCGCATAGTCTCTTGCAAATGGCACTCCTTGAGCAACACATTGGTCGATTATGTTGTTGCTGACTTCTGCCAAACGATAAACATTTGCTTCTCTTGCTCTGTAGTCTCCACCTTTGATAGTGTCATAGAACAAACGATAAATTGAGTCATTATCGTTAGTATAGTTCTTTGCAGCGTTAATACCACCTTGAGC
>DEPP01000127.1:3133-6897 GCA_002358835.1 Bacteroidales bacterium UBA3389 | reverse complement strand
TGAGCCATCCAGTCCATTGTAGCAGCTCCGTCATGTGTTTCTCCTAATTTATGGTTCTTACCTGTATAATACAGAATACGCTCGGTAGTTGTAGTCTTACCAGCGTCTATGTGAGCCATAATTCCAATATTTCTTGTTAATCTTAGATCTGACATCTTCTTTCGGTATTTTTAGAATCTAAAATGCGAGAATGCCTTGTTAGCTTCAGCCATTCTATGAATATCTTCTTTCTTCTTGAAAGCAGCTCCTTCTTCCTTATAAGCAGCCAATATTTCAGATGCTAAACGTATAGCCATTGTCTTTTCGTTACGCTTACGTGCAAATCCTATCAAGTTTTTCATTCCCATAGATTGTTTTCTCTCTGGTCTGATCTCTGAAGGAATTTGGAATGTTGCACCACCTATTCTACGGCTTCTTACCTCTACATTAGGAGTAACATTAGCCAATGCTTTTTTCCAAACATCCAAACCATTCTCGTTTGAACGTTGTGAAACAATATCAATTGCTTCGTAAAATATATTGTAAGCTATGGTTTTCTTACCTTTCAACATGATGTTATTGACAAATTTTGTCACCAATACATCATTGAACTTAGGATCTGGAAGTATTATTCTCTTCCTTGGTTTTGCTTTTCTCATTACTCTTCTACTCTTTTACCAATTAAACAACTACTTCTTTGCTCCTTCTTTAGGTCGTTTTGTACCATATTTGGAACGTCTTTGCTTTCTACCGTCAACACCCGCAGTATCCAAAGCACCACGAATGATGTGATATCTTACACCTGGCAAATCCTTAACACGACCACCTCTAATCATCACGATAGAGTGCTCTTGCAAGTTATGACCTTCTCCCGGAATATAAGCATTAACTTCTTTTCCGTTAGTCAACTTAACTCTCGCAACTTTTCTCATAGCCGAATTCGGTTTTTTCGGCGTAGTTGTGTACACTCTCGTACACACCCCTCTACGTTGTGGACATGAATCCAATGCAGGGGACTTACTCTTATACTCCAATTTCGTACGTCCTTTACGGATCAATTGTTGAATTGTTGGCATACTAAATTATGTTCTCTTTTCTTTTTTTTGTTAATTCTTTTACTTCTCAAACGCCCTTTTCAACCCAAAATCAGGCTTCAAAAGACACATACAGACCAAAACAATTCGGGTTCGAATTTTTCGAACTTCCCTCAATTATTTTTCAGTCATAACGAAAGCACAACGTCCTCAAAATCACAGCCAAATGATTCCGAAAGGATATATTTCCAAAGACACGCAACCCTAAAAAAACAAAGCCCGAAGAAGCCTTATCATTAACAGGTGCCTATACAGAAACGCTGATTTTTCAGTTTGCAAAGGTACAACTTTTTTTTGTAATAGCAAGAAAACCAAAGAAAAAATTGCATTTTCAAGAACTTTTTCAACTTTTCAACGTTAATAACATTGAACAAGTAAAACAGAAAAAAATATGGAAAATCAAAGTTACGAATGCAAGGTTTGTGGATACATTTATAACCCTGCAGTAGGTGATCCGGAAAATAACATTGCTCCGGGAACAAAATTCGAAGACATTCCTACCGATTGGCTTTGTCCGTTATGCGGAGTAGGAAAAGATGAATTTGAACGCATCTAAGAAAAGAAACAGAGGAGCATCTTTTTTTGCTCCTCTGTTTCTTAATCCGAACAATTAAATAAAAATCTCAAACGCGAAAAATCAAAAAAACAAATCTTTGTTTTGAGTTTCTATCTCTTGAAAACAATTTAACGAAATCAAGAACGAATTCAACGATTCTTGATTCTAAACATCCCCTTTTTCTCTTCCTTTTAATTCATTTATTTTATCTCTCAATAAAACAGCGAGTTCATAATCTTCATTCTCAACTGCATCTTCCAATAAGTCTTCCAACATCTCTAAATCTAAATCTGACACCTTCGAACATACGTTAACTTCTTCTACTATCGGTTCCTTCTCAAGCAAAACATCCGCATCAAAGCCTACTTCTTTCAAGACTGCATCCTTTATGTATATAGGACAATCTGCTTTCAAAGCCAAATTTATTGCATCAGAAACTCTCGTATTGAACATCCCATTTTCTTTTTCTGAAGAGCAATATACTTTAGCACCATAAACGCCATCTCTAAACGAATCTATCAAAACATATTTCACTTCTACACCAAAATAGGAGATAATACTCACAAAGGATTCGAACATCATCGGTTTGGGTAAGTCTTTTTTATCTACAGATAATGCAATCAACCTTGCCTCAAACTCCCCTACAGGAATACATATTACGGTATTTGAAGACCGATCAATAAGAATAACATCCGACAATCCTTCAATATAAGATGACCTGACAGAAATGACTTCCAATGCGATTTTCATGATGAAAAAAATTTACCTCTTAACCTATTAAACGAAAAAGTCTTTCAAATGTTTACTCTTCATGATATTTTTTATTTGTAGCAACCGTTTTAATCAGATTTTATTTGTAATTTTGCCACTTGAAAGATTACAAACAAAAATTGAAACAAAACTTAAATTAATATGAAAAAGATTTTTTTATTACTGTTATCGACACTGACGCCTGTGTTTTTACAGGCTAGCGAGGCAGATTTGAAAATCCCCATTGAAATACATAAGTTTGGAGTATTACATTGGGGATTTTTTGTTGCTTTACTGGGAATCCTTTTCGGATTATACCAATTCATTAAAGTAAAAAAGCTACCCTCTCATAGGAGTATGCTTGACGTCGCACAGGTTATTTACAAGACCTGTTCAACTTACCTAAAGCAACAAGGCAAGTTCCTTGCTAAACTATTCTTATTTATAGGTATTGCAGTAGCTGCTTATTTCGGTTTTCTCGCAAAAGGAGAAGACGGAAGCAGTTTTGGAATTGGTGCGGTACTTTTAATCTTAGCATGGACTGTAATAGGAATGATAGGTTCATATGCTGTTGCTGCTTATGGTATACGAATGAATACTTTGGCAAATTCAAGAATGGCATTTGCATCTCTTAGAAGGAATCCGCTAAAACTTCTCAACATTCCATTAAGTGCAGGAATGAGCATAGGAGTTGTATTGATTTGCGTAGAATTACTTTTGATGTTGGTTATTCTTTTGTTGATGCCTGCCCATCTTGCTGGAGCTTGTTTCATCGGATTCGCAATAGGAGAAAGCCTTGGTGCATCTGCGTTGAGAATTGCAGGAGGAATATTTACCAAGATTGCGGATATAGGCTCCGATCTTATGAAAGTAGTATTCAAGATTGGGGAAGACGATCCTCGAAATCCAGGAGTTATTGCAGACTGTACAGGAGACAATGCAGGAGACAGCGTAGGACCTACCGCGGATGGCTTTGAGACATATGGCGTAACAGGAGTTGCTCTTGTATCATTTATATTGCTTGCAATACCCAGCCCAGAAATACAACATCAATTGTTAGTTTGGATATTCACAATGAGAATACTTGGTATTGTAACCTCAGTTATATCTTATTATATCAATAACGGAATAAGCAAAATATTGTATGGTGGTAAAGATGATTTAGATTTCGAAGCACCTTTAACCAATCTAGTATGGATAACTTCCATTTTATCTATCATCAGCACTTACATAGTATCATATTTCTTGATCGGAAACCTTGGAGGCAACACAAGCTTGTGGTGGATTCTTGCAACAATAATATCTTGCGGGACTTTGGGAGCTGCACTTATACCAGAAATTACTAAAATCTTCACATCACCAAAGTCAAGCCACGTAAAAGAGGT
>DEPP01000127.1:0-3049 GCA_002358835.1 Bacteroidales bacterium UBA3389 | reverse complement strand
AATTTCTCTGGTTTTTGGACTGGATTGATTTTCGTAATGCTTATGTTCATAGGCTATATCTTCTCCGGAGAACTTACAGCTATCGGCATGCCTCACCCATCTATTTTTGCCTTTGGTTTAATCGCTTTCGGTATGCTTGGAATGGGACCTGTAACAATTGCAGTTGATAGCTATGGACCAGTAACCGATAACGCACAATCTGTATATGAACTTTCTCTAATCGAAGAAGAAAAAGATATAGATAAAGAAATAGAAAAGGATTTCAACTTTAAGCCTGATTGGGAAAAATCTAAATACTACCTTGAGGCGAATGACGGAGCAGGAAACACATTTAAGGCAACTGCAAAGCCAGTTCTCATAGGCACAGCAGTAGTTGGAGCCACTACAATGATATTCTCATTGATTTTAGTTATCGAAAAGACTCTTGGAGTTGAGCCTGCAAGTTTATTGAACTTACTAAACCCTTACACAATTTTAGGATTCTTACTTGGAGGTGCAGTTATATATTGGTTCACAGGTGCATCAACCCAAGCCGTTACAACAGGTGCTTACAGAGCTGTTGAATATATCAAGGCTAACATAAACCTTGACACTAATGCCCCTAAGAAAGCAGATGAAAAAAGTTCTGTTGAAGTTGTCAGAATCTGCACCCAATATGCTCAAAAGGGAATGTTCAACATCTTTATCGCAATATTCTTCTTCGCTTTGGGTATTGCATGTCTTTCTTCTCCATCTTCAGTAGGCGGAACAGATGCTGTATCACTATTTGTCAGCTATTTGGTTTCTATTGCTTTGTTCGGATTGTTCCAAGCTGTGTTTATGGCAAATGCAGGCGGAAGTTGGGATAACGCAAAGAAGATTGTCGAAGTTGATTTGAAAGCAAAAGGCACACCTTTGCACGATGCGTCTGTTGTAGGTGATACTGTGGGAGACCCATTCAAAGATACATCTTCAGTAGCCTTGAATCCGATAATCAAGTTCACTACATTGTTCGGACTATTGGCCATGGAAATAGCAATAAGTGATGCATTCCGAAACATAGCTCCTTACATAGGCATTGTTCTCTTTGTTGTGGCTTGTTACTTCGTTTATCGTTCATTCTACAAAATGAGAATCGACAAATAATATGCAATGAAAGAATTGATAGATAAACTATACAAAGAGCGTAATATTGAAAACAACGCACTTTGTCAGCTTATAGCTCTTGCAGACGACAGTCAGCAAGAGCTATATTTGTTTGAGAAAGCACGCCAAAAGAAAGAAGAAATTTACCAAGACAAGATTTATATCCGCGGATTGATAGAACTGAGTAACTACTGCAAGAACAACTGTCTTTATTGCGGAATCCGTGCTGTCAATACCTCGATTGAACGTTACCGATTGAGCAAAGAGCAAATCCTTGACTGCACAAGATACGGCTACGAACTTGGTTTTCGCACCTTTGTCTTGCAAGGCGGTGAAGACCCTGCATATTCCGATCAGGACATTTGCGATATAGTGCGACAAATCAAAGAAGAACACCCTGATTGTGCGGTAACACTATCGATAGGTGAGAAAACATACGAAAGCTATAAAGCATACAAAGAAGCAGGTGCGGATCGCTATCTTCTCAGACACGAAACAGCAACCGAATCTCATTATCAAATGCTCCACCCCGAAAAGATGAATTTCAAGAACAGACAAAGATGTCTTGCAGATTTGAAAAGCTTAGGCTATCAAGTTGGTTCGGGATTTATGGTTGGCAGTCCTTTTCAAACAATGGAGCATATCGTTGCAGACCTTCGCTATTTGCAACAACTCGAACCCGATATGATAGGCATCGGACCTTTCATTCCACATCATCAAACGCCATTTGCAGACAAGAAACAAGGAGATCTGCATCTTACATTGCGATTGATAGCCATTCTTAGGCTGATGTTTCCAAATGCTCTTTTACCTTCAACCACCGCATTGGGAAGCATACATCCTGAAGGCAGAAAAATGGGACTCGGATGCGGAGCCAATGTTGTCATGCCCAACCTTTCGCCATTGGATGTGAGAAATCTGTACAAGATTTACGACAACAAGGCATACGTAAACGCAGAAGCTGCCGAAGGAATCGCAATTCTGAAAAAGGAAGCCGAAGAAATCGGTTACAAAGTGGTGATTGACAGAGGCGATGCAAAGAAGTAAAACCATAAAGTAAAAACAAAGATACACCGGTTATCAAACCCGCTAAAATGAAACTTTGTTTCAGCGGAACGAAACTTGATTTCAGCAAAATGAAATCAAGTTTTATTTTTTCAAAACAAAGAATCGACAAAAGTTCTCTTCAAACTGTAATTTTCAAGCCTAAACAACGACTAATAAAGCAAAACAACAATAAAACAGACAATGGACCTGAAAGAACAATACACCAAAATGGTTATGCAACACAAGGATATAATCTACAAAGTCTGCTATATTTATGCCGAGAAAGACTATATTGAGGATTATTACCAAGAAGTGTTGATAGAATTATGGCGAAGTTTCCCTCACTTTCGTTCAGAAAGCAAAATAAGTACATGGATTTATCGCATAAGTCTTAACACTTGCATTTCCTTTGTAAGAAAGAAAAAACGAAACCCACTCTCAAAGATTCCCTCTCTTGAAGTAGATTTAACCTTTGAAGATAAGGGAAAACAGCAACAAATAGAATTTTTGCACACTCTAATAAATCGTTTAGATATATTAGAAAAATCCTTAGTCTTGCTTTGGTTGGAGGATTTGTCTTATGATGAAATCGCAAGCATAACAGGACTTTCAATCTCAAACGTAGGAGTGAAACTTAGCAGAATAAAGGAAAAATTAAAGAAAATGTCGAACCAATAAAAAAAGACAGAAATGGAATTAGAAGAATTAAAAAAACAATGGGCAGAAATGTCCAAAGAATTGGAGCAACAAAAGATAATCAACCGTCAAATCATAGAACAATCCTGCAAATCAAAGGCAAATTATCTTACATTCAACTCTGTTTTTGCTATTTGTTTGGCTGTGATAGCAAATTTCATACTAATTTGGAATAATGACC
>DEPP01000101.1:6270-38489 GCA_002358835.1 Bacteroidales bacterium UBA3389 | reverse complement strand
TAAATAGTACCTTGTGCCAACCACTTCACGTCAGTCAGCTTTCCTGCCTCTGCATCAAAGACATCGATAAACGTTTTACCTATTGCTTTTCTTTTCTTTTCAGGATCAGTCAAACCGGATAGTGCATTATAGAAAATTTCCTTTGCATCCACTCCGATAACATTCAATCCCATTCCTTTATATGATTGCAATACATTTTCAAATTCATCTTTACGCAAAAGCCCATTGTCAACGAATATACAATTTAGGCGATTGCCGATAGCCTTATGAAGCAACATTGCTGCAACTGATGAATCCACTCCACCACTAAGTCCCAACACAACTTTGTCATCTTGAAGTTTTTCTTTCAATTCTGCAATCGTCTTATCAATAAACGATTCTTCTGTCCAATCTTGGCGACATCCGCAAATGTCTACAACGAAATTCTTCAATATTGTCAAACCATCTTTCGAGTGATACACTTCCGGATGAAATTGAATAGCATATGTTTCTTCTCCTTCAATCTTATAGCCTGCATTTTCAACGCTTTCGGTCGAGCAAATCACTTTATAACCTTGCGGCATTGACTCTATGGTATCTCCATGGCTCATCCAAACTTGAGAATTTGAAGGAACGTTTTTCATCAATTTCGATTCAGAGTCAACATAGCTCAAATTAGCACGTCCATACTCTCTTATCTTACTTGCAACCACGTTTCCACCAAACGCATTCACCATGTATTGTGCTCCATAACAAACTCCAAGAACAGGCATCTTACCTTTGAACCACAAATCCGGCTTTGGAGCATCTTCATCTCTCACACTGCAAGGACTACCACTTAGAATAACCCCCACAACCTCCGATCCAAACTGAGGAACTTTGTTAAAAGGATGTATTTCACAATAAACATTCAATTCTCTTACTTTTCTGGCAATCAATTGTGTGTATTGAGAGCCGTGATCCAAAATTATTATTGTCTGCATATCTATCTGTATATTTTTTATTTTGATTTCAATATTCTGTTTCTTCGATTCATTCCAACGAAACTTGAATCCGTTTCAATGTTTTCAAAAAAGAAAAAGTTCTCCAAAAGTACAAAAAAAATACAACATAAAATGCACTATTCTTTGAAAGAAAATAAAACAGTTAACTAACAACGTGATAATCTGCAAGTAAGAGTTCCGCCATTGTAACTTAATTTCAGATTATTATCTCTTTGTAAAAAAAATATCATATTTTTGCAGTAGCAATTTATATCATTATGAACGAATTGTGTACGTAGTATGGAATGGATTGTATTCGGAGTTGCTTCTTTTTTAGCAACGTATTTACTCATGCCACCCTTTATTCGACTAATGGAGAAACATAAATTTCTTGATAGTTCAGGCGGAAGAAAAATTCACCCAGGCTATACAGCACACATGGGTGGAGTTGTTATTTTTGTGGCTTCACTTGTTTCTGTTTTGCTTGGAGTATCCATTACGAATTATACAGATATAACTTGGAAGGCTCTTGCATTTATTACCTTGATAAGTCTTGTTCTTTTGGTCGGAGTAAGAGATGATATGAATAATCTCACACCCAAGACCAAACTTATTTGCGAAATTGCCGTAGGATTTTTATTATGCTATATCGGAGTAAGAATTCATAGCTTCTATGGTTTGTTTGGCATTAATGAAATACCTGTTTGGTTGAGTTATATTTTATCTATCGCTTTTATGATAGTGGTTTCTAACGCATATAACTTGATTGATGGTATCGATGGACAGGCAGGAACCCAGGCTTTATTATTTTTCTGCTTTATGTTTGCGATATTCATGTTTGTATTCAAAGATATGAGCGCCCTTTCTTTTGAAGATGATTTTGCAAACACATCTTTTTGGTTGCTTGTTGCGGTTGCAATGATTGGAAGTTTGTTGGGATTTCTTGTTTTCAATTGGCAACCTGCTAAAATTTTCATGGGTGATACCGGAAGTTTGTTTATCGGTTTTCTTTTGGCAATATGTATGCTTGTTATGATGGATTACAACGGTGAAAACACAAAAACAATTTGTTCTTTGGAAATAAAGAGCAACTTATTAGTCGTTATAATGCTGTTTTTCTTACCTTTGGCTGACACACTCAGAGTTTTCATATACAGAGTTCAAAGAGGTAAGAGTCCTTTCTCAGCAGACAAAACTCATATACATCATTTATTCTTCAGAATCGGCTATAAGCATAGTAAAATTGCACTTACAACTTTGTCCATTCAAGTAGTGATTTCTTTGATTTCGATTGCCATGGCATTCGTTCTTGAAGACATCTTCTACATTATATATGTTATAGGAATGTGGTTTGTTTTTGTTTTCGGTCTTCGTGCTTTTACAAGATCGAGAATAAGAAAGCTAAGAATCAAAAAATAAAGATGAACGAGAAACAATATGTTATAAAGTACGAAAATGTGGATTTGTCGTTCGATAAGAACATTTTGAAATCCATAAACCTCGAAATAGAAAAGGGTGAGTTTGTTTACCTGATTGGAAAGACAGGTTCGGGCAAGAGTTCTTTGCTTCGCTCGATTTATGCCGATATTCCGATAGAACAAGGCGAAGCAATGGTATGCGGTTATGACCTAACCAAAATAAAGAGATCGCAAATTCCTATGCTAAGACGCAAACTCGGCATCATCTTTCAAGATTTCCAACTTTTGAAAGACCGTTCGGTTTACGACAATCTTGCATTTGTTTTGAGAGCAACAGGATGTAAGGATAAGAAGTTGATGAAAGAAAGAATTTTGCAAGCATTGGACGATGTGGGATTGTTGAATAAGGTAGAGGAACAGGCGTGTGATTTGAGCGAAGGCGAGATGCAGAGAGTCGCAATTGCAAGAGCAATCGTCAATCAGCCCGAATTGATTTTAGCAGATGAACCTACAGGCAATTTAGACCCTATAACAAGCGAAGAAATCGTTACTTTGCTTATGCACATCAACAAAAAACACGGCACAACCGTACTTATGGCAACTCACGACTATATTGTGATAGACAAGTTCCGTGCAAAAGTGATTGCTTGCGAAGATGGAAAGATAGTTTTCTAAGATCTATTTTCACAAATCCAAACAAGATTTCAGCAATACACAATAAAAGTTTAGAAGAAACCCGATTTACTTTTCAGGATTTTTGAAAGACAAAAAATAACTCTTTGTTTTGGGAAATTATTTCTTGATTTTAGGAAAATAAAACAAAGAATTATTTTTCTAAAACAAAGTTTTATTTCAAGCAATTAAAACAAGCAGATATTCAAAACACTATCTTATCGAACTAAGAGGCACATCTTGGAAAATGATTGTGCTTTGTCGTATATCGGAAGAACGACCCGTATTTCTCATCCTTCCATCAAACGCCCCCGAAAGCCTACCATCGTTTACGGTTATGTGCATAGTACCATCAAGGCTTTCAAGATTAAGTTCGTAATCCCCACTCCTTTCGGTGTTTTTATTCTTGTAATATATGATTCGAAAATCCCGCACATTGTTCGAACTATCTGTATCGATATGTATAAACAAGTGTTTGCGATAATGCTCAATCGAAAAATCATTCACATCTTCCGTACAAATGACTACATCATACCATAACGGATTTACGGAATCGAATTTGGCATAACAACTTCCGAGATTATCCCCTATTGCAACCCAACTCTCATCTCCAAACATCATATCGATGTATTCTCCACTGAGTGGTCTGTTTAAGCCCGGCGGTGTATTCATATAAGGCACACCCGTTTCGCAAGCACAAAACAACAGCCCGCCAACGCAACAAATAAAACTCAAAATAAAATTTCGCATCACCACAACTTTATTTTCAAAAAAATCATATCAAAAAAAATCTGCGGAACTGCACGAACGCCTCTAACAAAAGCCAATAGCATTCGTACAAATCCGCAGAACGGTATTTATTTCAAAAAATCGATTAGATCAATTCGTGAATTACCAAACCAGAACGCAATTTAGGCTCGAACCAAGTTGTTTTCGGTGGCATGATGTTGCCTGAATCTGCAATGTTTATAAGTTGTTGCATTGAAACTGCGTACAATGCGAAAGCAACTTTCATTTCTCCGCTATCAACTCTTCTCTTCAATTCACCCAAACCTCTGATACCTCCAACGAAATCAATTCTCTTAGAAGTTCTTAGGTCTTTTATATCCAATACTTTATCGAGTACGTTATCTGAAAGTATGGTTACGTCCAACACTCCGATAGGATCTTCGTCGTTATAAGTACCTTCTTTTGCTGTCATCTTGTACCATTCTCCGTTCATGTACATTGAGAACTCATGAAGTTTGCTTGGCTTGTATATTTCAGCACCTACTTTTTCTACAACGAAAGTATCGTTCAATTTTGCAAGGAATTCTTCTTCTGAAAGACCATTCAAATCTTTTACAACACGGTTGTAGTCGATAATCTTCAATTGATTGTCAGGGAAAATCACAGCCATAAAGTAGTTATACTCTTCATTGCCGTTGTGATTAGGGTTTCCTGCTCTTCTTTCTTGACCAACTCTTGCAGCAGCCGCTGTTCTATGGTGTCCGTCTGCAACATACAAAGCAGGGATTTCTTTTTCGAATATCTCTTCTATTCTCTTTATTGTTGCTTCATCTTCGATTACCCAGAACGTATGACCGAATCCGTCTTCTTTTGCTACGAAATCATATATCGGTTTTTCGTTCTTAACGATGTTATTCACCATTTGGTCGATTTCTTGGTGAGCAGGATAAGCAAAGAACACAGGTTCTACGTTAGCATTTGTAATGTTTACGTGAATCATACGGTCATCTTCTTTATCCTTTCTTGTAAGTTCGTGTTTCTTAATCACGTTATTGAAATAATCATCAACGTGTGTACAACCTACAATACCGTATTGTGTACGTCCGTCCATTGTTTGTGCATATATATACAATTTTGGACGATCTTCTTTTACCAACCAACCTTGATTTTTGAAGTTATTGAAGTTTTCAACAACCTTATCATAAACCTCTTGAGAGTGTTCATCAATTCCTTCTGGCAAATCTATTTCCGCTTTCGTTACATGAAGCAAAGAATATTGATTTCCGTCTGCTTCTACTCTTGCCTCAGCAGAGTTCATCACATCATAAGGACGAGAAGCCAACTTTTCAGCTATCTCAACCGGTGGTCTAAGACCTCTAAACGCTTTTACTATTGACATATCTTTGTTTTTGTTTAATTATTTTTGTTCAAATTTGTTTGCAAATATAAGACTATATTTTGGAGTGGAAAGAAAAAAAACGTGTTTTTTGCATTTAATCGATTGTTTTTTCGAATAAATCCAATAAATTTGCAGTTTCGTAGTTATCTAATAAAGAGATAGAGATTTGAAACGAAGTTCTAAAATATTGATTCTTGCAAGTGTCATTGTGCTGTTGCTATCTGCTTGTTCAACAAGCAAAGACAAGTGGCTCAATAGGCAATACCATAGCATAACTGCTCATTACAATGCGTGGTGGAACGGGAATCAAGCATTGAAAGAAGCTATCAAAACATTAGATAAAGCACACAAAGACGATTTTACAAATATCCTTCCTATATATAAGTTAGGCACGGCAGAGAATGTAAACAATATCAAAGCCAATACTGATAGAGCTATCGAAAAAGGAAGTAAGGTTATCAAGAAACATTCGATGAAGTTTTCGGGTGTTGAAAAGAATCCGCAGATTGACGATGCATATCTTTTAATTGGCAAAGCCTGCTTTTACGCTCAAGACTATAAAAGTGCGGAAGCAACATTCTCCATGATAATGGGGCAATACAAAGACAAGAAAGAAATGTATGAGCCGATGATTTGGCTTGCCCTTACCTATTCTAAAAGCAAAAAATACAGCGAATGCGACATTCTTCTTGACCAAGTAAAGAATAAGATGGATGAAGGCAAAGCTCCAAAGAAACTAAACAACTTTTTATATACCGTTTATGCAGAAAATGCTTTGGCACAAGGCAAAAACGCTTTGGCAGTAGAATATTTCAAAAAACGCAAGTTTACATTCTTTCAATCGGAACTTAACACAAGATTATTGTTTATTGAAGGGCAGATATATCAAAAAGCAAACGAATACGACCAAGCTACAAAATGTTTCAAGAAAACGGCACGCCGTGCGGGCGATTACGAGATGCAGTTTGCCTCAAACTTGAATATAGCGATGTGTTACGACCCTAAAAAAAGCAGTAGCAAGTCAATAATCTCTCGATTAAACAAAATGGCGGAAGATAAAAAGAATGTAGAGTATAGAGATCAAGTTTACTATGCCTTAGGCGAAGTCTACTTCCGCGATAAGAACGTTGACAAAGCCTGCACTCAATGGGAAGAGTCTGTACATCTTTCAACTACTAACAAACAACAAAAAATCACCTCGGCACTTCGTGCAGCCGACACCTATTTTTCTTTGCTTGAAAAATACGAAAAGGCACAAATGTATTATGATACGGCATTAGCCGTCATGCCGAAAGACTATCCGAACAGAGCAAACATAGAAAGCAGACAGAAAGTACTCACAAACTTAGTTACAGACCTTAGATGCGTTGAACGTTGGGATAGTTTGATTGCCATGAGTATGCTAAGCCAAGAAGAACTCGACAGAAGGATAAACTCATACATCGAAGAATACAAGCGAATCCAAAAAGAAAAAGAAGAAGAAAAGAAAAAGGCACAAGCATTGGCCGCAAGCATGGCGGGAATGACAAAATACGATCAATTCAATCCAAACAAATCGAATTGGTATTTTTACAACAACGCAACCGTCCAAGTAGGTAAATTAGAGTTCCAAAGAATTTGGGGTGATCGTCCATTGGAAGACAATTGGAGATTGAGCCATAAGGAAGACGAATTCGATTTCGATCAGATGGCAGAAATGTTTGACGAGAATGGAAATCCGATTGAATCCGACTCAACGGCAAACAACAAAAAGAAAGCAACGAATCCGGAAACCAAAGAGTATTATACGAAAGACATTCCTTTCACTCAAGCTCAAAAAGACTCAGCCAACGAGGAGATTGCCGACGCTTTACTCTCTGCAGGCTACATTTATTATCAAGGACTGAACAATTCGGGCAAAGCAATCGAGACTTTCTTAGAGTTGCATCGTCGTTTTGCGACTCACCAAAACATACTTCCGTCTTCTTATCATTTGTATAAAATCTATGATGCGATAGGTCAATTTCCAAACTCTAACTTCTACAAGAAGAAAATATTGGAAGAATACCCTGAAAGTGAGTTTGCGATGATGATAAGCAATCCCGAATATTGGGAAGAAGTAAGTCGTGCAGGTTCAATCGGCGAAATACTTTACTCAAATGTCTATTCAATTTATCAAAAAGACCTTTACGAACAAACCTTAATTGAATCGGCAAAGGCAAGAGACTCATTGAAAGTCGGTTCTTACATACCAAAACTATTATACGTTGAAGCCCTTGCTAAAGGACGACTATATGGAATTGACTCTTTGGCAATGGATCTGAACCTTATCTTGCATAATTATACCGAAAGCGACATTGCTCCTATCATAGAGGCACAACTGCAACACCTTGCTGCAGCTTATCCGGACGGACGCATAGATCTGACTTACAAACCGAAGAAAAAAGATGATTCAAACAAAGATTCGGAGAAACAAACACAAGATACAAAAACCCAAGACAAAGAAGCCGAGGAAGCAAAGAAGATGCTCGATGCAGAAATGCTGATGTTCAAATTCAAAGACATGCAACACTACTATGTTTTGTTGTTTGACGATGACAAAATCGATGCAATAGATTTAGAAAGACGCATTCGAGCGTTTAACGATGCAAATTATTTAGACAAAAAACTTTCAGCAACAAGTACACTCTTTACCATGACAAAACAAATACTTAGCGTCAAACGATTCAGAAGTAAAGACGAGGCTATGAATTACTACAACAACATAAACACAGTCTTGAAAGACTTCAATCAAGACCAATATATTCATTTTGTAATATCGATTCAGAACTATCCTACTTTCTATAAAAATAAGAATATTGAGACTTACGAGAAGTTTTTTAAGCTTATGTACTTGACTCCAATGCAAGAAAGCAATACTGCTAATGAAACAAAAAACGAAGAAAAGCAGTAATAATAAGAGTATAGAAATAAATTTCATAATAACAAATTAAGATAACATGGAACAAATAAATGTAATAAGCAAAGGAACATCGATAAAAGGAGATGTTGTTTCTGACGGAGACATGAGAGTAGATGGCACAATCAATGGAAATCTCATCGTGAAGGGTAAACTTTTCATGGGAGAGAATGGATACATCAATGGAACGGTTGCAAGTCAGAATGCCGAATTAGCAGGAAGAATCGATGGAAATATAAGAGTGAGCGGTCTTTTGTCTTTGTTGAAAACATCTATAATCAAAGGAGACTTGGTTATAAGTCAGATTTCAATCGAACCAGGTGCAAGATTTTCCGGTCATTGCTCAATGGGAGAAGAAGAAAGAACCGAAAACAATACATACATCGAACAAAGCGAGGAACAATACATAGCACAATAATCATTTGATGAAAGAATACGGTAAATACTCTGCAATAGCATTCGAATTGCTTGTTGTAATATTTGTCGGAGTCTTTGTCGGCTATAAATTGGATTCGTATTTTACAAATCTCAAACCTTTGTTTACAGTAAGTTTCAGCTTGATTTCCATTGCTGTTGCTTTGTATTCTGTTTTGAGAAAATTAATTAAGAAATAGATATGCAACAAAACCCTGTTTTAGCTTACTTTTCGAAACTAAGCATCTTTTCAATATGTGTCTGCTTTTTGTTTTTATTTGCGGCACTTGCACTTCCAAAGGAGTTTTTCAGTGAAAACATTCCTTATTATGTACTTATGTTTTACTCTTTGACTGCATTGTCTTATTTGGCTTTGTATTTTCTACCTAACAAAGCAAAGATGAATTTCGTACATGTGTTTTTGATTACAAAGGTTATGAAATTCATTGTCTATCTTGGAGTTTTGGCAATCGTCTTTCTTTTTAACGTAGAGACAAACGCAAAATTTGCCATCACTTATTTCTTGTTATTCATCTTCTTTTTGGTGTTTGATACAATTACAACCAACAAACTATCTCGAAAAGAAGCAGAAAAAGAACAACAAAAAAGGAATCAATCAAACGAAAAATCAGATAAAAATGAATAGAAACAAATTTTGGGCTTTATTATCAGGCCTTTTGATTATCTCATTCTTTGCTTCATGTCAAGAAGAAATTGAAGAAAACGACTTGATTGAAGGAAAATGGAGAGAGGAATCGGTAGTTATGAATGAAAATGCACAAGAGTGCGAGAAACTTTCTTACATAGAGTTTTCAAAATACGATGCCGATATACAAAAACGTATATTAACAGATTTTAATGCTTGTGATTCGGTATCGGTTTTAAGTAAATACACCGTAGATGGAGATACGCTCATCGTTATTGACGACAAACTTGTTACGAAACGATATATCATCGAACTAATCAACGAAACGAAGATGGTATATTATGATAAGAATAATCAACCTTATACATTCATAAGATACAAATAAAGAATGCTTGAGAGTCTTGGGCTGTTAGGTTTATTTATCGGCAGCTTTCTTGCCTCCACTATTTTACCTTTTCCAAGTGAGGCTTTGTTGTTGGGGAATATTGCCTTGGGTAACAATGTTTGGACTTGCGTTCTACTTGCCGGATTAGGGAATAGCTTGGGTGGAATGACCTCTTTCGGACTCGGATGGTTGGGAAAAATCGAGTGGATTGAGAAGTTATTCAAAGTTAGTAAGGAAAAGATAACCCGAATGCAAAAAACTGTTAATCGTTATAAGGCGATAGCGGCATTCTTTGCATGGTTGCCTTTTGTGGGAGACGTGATTGCGATAACGCTTGGCTGGTTTAAGATTTCACCTTTGAAGAGTTGTCTTTACATGACTTTGGGACGATTCACCAGATTCACAGTTGTGGGAGTCCTTTTGCAGTATTTCGATGGTCGTTTCCCAATATTCTGAAAACACAACAAAGAATACTTTTGGCAATCAAAAGACACTCCGAATCAACAAACAATTCGGTTTTACTAACTCTTTGTTTTAATTTTCTGAAATCAAGATTCGTTTCGCCCAAATCAAGAAACAATTTACTATTTCTTTGTTTTATTTTTTCAAAACGCCGATTAGCTTTTTCACAAGCTTTTTACAACGATTCATATTGTAGTTATAGTTTTGTCGGAATGTGTTTTTGACAAAGGGTTTTGTGGTTTTAATAAAATCGCTCTTCAATATAGCTTGCAAATACTTCTCTCTATCGGGATTAGACTTTGAAGACAATTTCACAGAAGGGTTTCCTCGCAAAATATATTCTAATTTTGTTGGTGTCAATTCAATCGCTGCATCTTCAAACAAAGGTAAGAGGTCTGCATTTTGCAAAATCAAACAACTGACTCCCCTATCGTCATCTATGGATTGATGAAAATTATCAACGCCCCAAAAATCCCCTGCAATAATATCGCTATTTGACTTGAAGTTTTTTGCAGGGCAATCATCACAACTTGCTCTTAGCATCAAGTCTCTTAAAAAGGCTTTAAGAAAAGGGTCTTTCCGTAAACTCTTTCGATGAATCACCTTGCCGTTCGCTTCTATCTTCAAACTATATTCTCGCCACGATTTATCCTTATTTCGAAACTCTATACTATTTATTTGGGATATATCCACATGTTTTCGATTGCATAATTCGCTTAGGTATTTTCTCCAAACAAAAGGCGAAGGTACTCCGTGGCAAACAATTTCCATTGCGATAAGATTGGAATATGGCTTTCTCAAAAATAGTTTCAAACCCATAATTTGGCAAGATGTCCCTACAAAAAGCACTTTCCGTCCTTCGGATAGCAAACGCTTAGTTTCCGAATAGCAATTTCTCATGTCGGATTGAAGATACTTCGAGCCTTTGTAAGCATCTAAATCTTCTATCCTTGTACAGAAATCATGTATCAGATGAGTTGGAGTGTCAAATCTTGCAGCACACACGACACCTTGTTCTTTCAATACCTTCTCTGCTAAAAAAGTGAATACGCCTCCAGATGTTGATTGAGTAAGTTTTGAATTATCTTTTATCTTTGCAGCAAAGAGTAGTTCGGGTTCTACACTTGCTTTTTCAGATTGTAAACACGGACAAGTTTTCTCACACAAAGAACAACCGATACAAGAAGTTGAATCTATGAATGGGTGCAAGAATCCAAGTTCATCTTCTTTCATTTCAATACATTGCTGAGGGCATACAGCAGAACAAGCACTGCAACCGCAGCATTGTTGTTTTGTTACTCTATCTGTTACGGGCATTTTTCTTGATTCTTAATATCTTTGTAAGCATTCCTCCAAACAAATCTTTCTCATATCGATTCATTGAAGCAAGCCAAAATATCGGCAAGTACAACACTGTGAATAAAACAATTGCAACAATCAAATCGAAATATGAATCTATGATTATGTATTCTAAGACTTGATAAGAAAGGATTGAAATCAAAATCGGTGCTATCGACATCTTGATTATCTCTTTCCAAAAGCCGATTATGTTCAAGCCGATACGCTTTTCATAATATATATTCATTATTATAACTTGTCCCAACACCAATGCACCGGCAGTAGATGAAGCACATCCGACGGCACCATAATGTTTGGACAAAGGCAATGAGGCTATGAATGAAATCAATGCAATTATCACATAGCTGACACAACGAAACTTCATCTTGTTTTTTGCTTGCAGGATTGTTATTCCGACATTTTGAATAAGAGGTACAAGCAATGGGAAAAAGAATAAAAGACATATAACATAGGCTTGAGAATAGCTTTCTCCTACCCAAAGTTCTATGAATTGCCTTCCAAACAAAGTAAATCCGCAAAGCACAAAAGACATTATTATAAACTGCAAACGTCCTGTTTTTATGAAGAGTTCACTCACTGCTTTTTCGTTTCCGCTGACTGAAACCATAGAAGTTATTTTTGGAAGCAAGACTCCGGAAATTGCTGTCGAGAATGACATGTACATTTGTTGCAATTGTATGGCTATTCCGTAGATTGCAACGATTTTTGTACCGCAATAAACTCCCAAAACGCCTTGTCCCAAACTCCAATAGATTTTATCCATTATTGCATTGAGGAATATCCAAAACGAATAGAGAGATACTTCTTTCAAAAAGGCAGAATCAAACTTTCCAAAAACGAATTGTATATTTAATTTGCGTTTACAATAATAGTAATCGGCTAAAAGAGTCAGCACATTGAAGATTGTCTGAAGCACAACCATGGTTATGGCTTTATATCCGAAGAGTAGGAATATCACCATCACCAAAGGATTCAACACAATCCTTATAAGGTTGATTACTTTTTGGAATATAAATCTTTCATAGGCTACTATGATTGAGCGATACACGCTCATTACAAATGTAAAACAGAGATTGAATACCATCAAAAGAAGCATTATCTTCATCTTTCTCAATTCCTCGCCTGTCATATTTTGAGAAAAGATGTTCTCTGTGTTGAAATAAACCAACAATCCAATGATTAAAGCCAACAAAGCAATGCCACAGAATATTATAAAGAACATTCCGTACATTTCTTTTAGCTTTTGATCTTTCTTTTCGGCTCTCAGTTTTGCAGTGTAGCGAATCAAAGCATTGCCAAAGCCGAAATCAAGCACCGTAAGACTGCCTACGACAGATGCAACTAAGGAATACAATCCGTATTCGGCTTGTCCGAGTTTCAGAGTCAAAAAAGGAGTGTATATTAAGCCTATTGCACTATTCAGAAACAGCGTTACATAGGTCAGAATCGCACCTGCTTTCAATTGATTCGGCATAAGGTTCTATTGTGTCAAAAAAAGAGTGTTTAAGGTTTTGATTCTTTTTTCTTATAATCAAGTCTCAATACCTTAAACACTTGTTTTGTTATTTTAATGTCTTATTTGACAATTTTCATTTCTTTTATCAAGTTTGTAGCTCCTGCGTACTTGTCGATAATGAAAAGAACGTAGCGAATATCTACTGATATACATCTTTGTAAATCTGGGTTGAATGCGATATTTCCACTCATTGCTTCCCAGTTTCCGTCAAAGGCAATACCGACAAGCTCACCTTTTGCATTGATTGTTGGAGATCCTGAGTTACCTCCTGTAATGTCTAAGTTGGAAATAAAGGCTACAGGCACAGAACCATTTTCTGCATATTGGCCATAGTCTTTGGTTTCATACAAAAGACGTAATTTAGATGGCACTGTGAACTCCCATGATGAGTTATCTTCTTTTGCCATAACTCCATCTAAGGTTGTGATGTAGTTATAAGTAACTCCGTCCATCGGTTTATAGTCTTTAACTTGTCCATATGTGTAACGAATTGTCAAGTTTGCGTTTGGCGCAAAGTGTTTCTTGTTATCCATTTCCATAACTCCCTTTACAAACAAACGATTTGCTCTATCAAGTTTTTCTCTGAACGAACGAACAGAAGACATTTTTGAATTCAAGTTGTTTATGAATTGATTTGTCAATATGTATGCCGGATCGTTTGAAATCTGTGTTACATCCAAATTATCCAATAATTTATTCACGCTCTCCAAATCAACCAATTGAGAACACTTATACATATCGCTTGCTATCTGTTGAAAATCGTATCCGTTACGAAAAGCATTCGCCAAAAAATCTGGGTCTTGGTGAAGGATAGGAACGTTACGGAAATAAACGTCTAAGCCTGCCGCAAAAAGCTTTTCTTCGGTTATTATGTTGTAATCCTTAAAGATTTCTGCAAATCTTTCTTTCAATTTAAGAGCGATTTGTCTTGCTTTTTCTGATTTGCCGTTTTTAAGCAATTCTTCTTCAAGCGGTTTTAGTTGTCTTGCAATAGAGAACACCGATGCACCTCTTAAGATTGCTTCATTAGTATAAACTCGCAAGTAATCAAACTCATTGGTAGCTGCATAGCCATCTGACAAATCCTTAATAACGTTTCCATATTCGTTTTGTCTTGAAGCATCGGCGGCAACCCATTGTTCAAATCTGTTTTCCAAAGCCTTCTTGCTTCCTTTCACATCAAGATTTTTCAAACACTTGGTTTGACCTTGATAGAACTTCCAATAGTTTGAAAGGCTTGCAAACTTCGCTGCATATTGAATGCGAACCCTTGGTTCTTGAGCCATATCTGCCGACATTACATTACGCAATGCGGTTCTTGCTGTAACAACTGAAGGGTTGTAAACGTCGATTGCTTGCTCTACTCCATAAGATGTAAGGAATCTGTCTGTTGTTCCGGGAAATCCCATTACCATAACAAAATCATTATTCTTAACACCCTTCAAAGAGATTGGCAAATAATGTCTTGGTTTCAACGGAACATTATCTTTAGAGTACTTTGCTGGTTTTCCATTCTTGTCTGCATAAACTCTGAAAACAGAAAAGTCTCCCGTGTGTCTTGGCCACATCCAGTTGTCTGTGTCAGAACCGAATTTACCTATTGAACTTGGCGGTGCTCCAACCAAACGAACATCTTCGAAAACCTCATAAATGAAAAGGAAATATTGGTTTCCGTTAAACATTGTCGCAACTTCGGCTGTATAATGATTGCCTTGCTCTGCCGCTTCTTTGATTTTCTTTGAGTTTTTGCGAACAATATCCAATCTTTCTTTTTCGCTCATATTTGAAGTAACGCCTTTTAGCACCTCATCGCTTACATCATCCATTCTGACAAGGAATTTGGCTGTCAATCCCGGATTTGGTAACTCTTCTTCTTTTGAATAAGCCCAGAAACCGTTTGACAAATAGTCGTGTTCCACTGTTGAGTGTTGTTGAATTTGAGGATAACCACAGTGGTGATTGGTTAGAATCAAACCTTGGTCTGAAACAATCTCACCCGTGCAACCTCTACCGAATTGAATTATCGCATCTTTCAAACTAGACTTATTTATGTCATAGATTTGTTTTGATGTAAGTTTCAACCCCTTTGACTTCATGTCTTTGTATGTTTGTTTGTCGATATACATCAACAACCACATACCTTCATCTGCTTTTACAAATGGCGAAAATGCGAATATCGCCATAAGGAATAGTGCTGTAATTTTTTTCATTTTTACTCCGATTTATTTGTTATTATTTTAATTAAATTCTTTCTTTGTTTCAAAAAAATATTTCTTGATTTCAGTAAAATATTTCTTTGTTTTTTGAAATTATTTCTTTGTTTTAATTTTGAGGGTTCAAAAATAGAGTTTCAGACCTTTCGATTTGTGTACGATGAATAGTCGTATGGCTTTGGTTTATAGGAAGATTCCTCAAAAAGAGGTGAAGAAATCAGAAAATCCGCCGTTGCTCTGTTCGATGCAGTCGGGATATTGTACATGACGGCTATGCGAAGAAGAGCCTTGACATCGACATCGTGCGGTTGTTGTCCCATAGGATCCCAAAAAAAGAAAAGATAATCAATCTTGCCTTCACAAATCATCGCACCCAATTGTTGATCACCTCCCAAAGGTCCCGATTTCAATCTCTTTACTCTTACATAATCGCTATCCGAATCATCTAAACCTTTATTGATTGCTTTTTCTACCAATTTGCCTGTTGTACCTGTGCAAACGAGTTTATGTTTTGCCAATCTCAATCTATTGAATGCCACCCACTCTGTAAGATCTGCTTTACAATTATCATGTGCCACAAGTGCTATTGTATATTCTTTCATTTTTTTCTCTTTTATTTGTTTTTCTTTTTTCTTGTAAACATATCCTTAAAGCTGTCATACTGACGATGATAGAACAAACCGACACCTTGAGTGTAAGGAGCTATGTTGTATTTTGTGAAATCGTTTGCATTCGAACGGTTAAACACTCTTACGCGAAAGTTCTCCGTCATTTTGTATTCAACATAAGCATCTCCGATTATTGCTTCGTTCTCATTCATATTCATTTCATTTCGTCCCGAAAAGCCGGCATTTGCATTTACAACAATACGTCCGTAGTCCTTTGACAAGTTAAAGTCAACCCTATCCGACATTCCATCTGCTCCTCTCGAATAATTCATATTCACATCCACAACCTGAATCAAATCGGTAAGCATTCCGCTTATCTGTCCAAAGGCTGCCTCAAACGCAGATGAAAGTCCTGTTTCTATAACCAAGTTTTCAGACGCACCTTCCGAGGAATAGAATTGATGGAAGAATAAAAGCGAAGCCGTCTGTTCAAGCATTGCACGCTCGTCATTTCTATCTATGTTCATGAAAAGACGTTCCACCGTATTAGCATCTGTATTTGGCAAACGAATATCGAATTTCGGTTGAGGATTCATCATATTCCCCGTGAGCTTTATTACAGAGTGAACATCGACTGCCTTAGAGAAATCCTGCCCTAAAACAGGTGCTAAAGAGGCTTTTGTTTTGTACACGGCCTCTACGTTAAGTTCTCCGTTCGAAGGAGCTCCCGACCAAGCAAGTGTGCCTCCCTTTTCGATGTCAAAAGATTTTGTTACCATGTCCATAACAGACATTTTGAACAATCCATTATCTATCTCAATCGTTCCAAGAATCGACAAATCACTTTCACTACTTACATCAATCCTTAAGTCACCGTTTCCGGCCGCTGCCAATTCTCCTTTCAACTGATTAAAGTTCATAGGAATTGAAAGTTGAGCATTAGGATTTACATTCAAATCCACAACAACTTTATAGCCGAGAGACGATTCTTCTTGCGAAGATTTGACAGAGCTTTTCTTTTCTTCGACAACGCTGTTTGAAGCAAACTTGATGTAGGAGTTTTCATTGGCTGACATCTTACTTGAAATCGGTACAGTCAAATTTGTTCCTCGTTCTGTCTTTGCTGTAACTTCAATATTCAAAAAGTTCAAATCTCCATGTAGGTTCACATCTGCCGAGGCGTAAACCGTACCATAATACATCTGATCTACCGATTCCTCTGTATCAAGCACCTTTATTTTATCTGCTTTTGCCTTTAGGTTCAAATCAAAGTTTGTAAAATTGTCATGAGTTATTGTTCCGTTGATAGTAATCTTGTTTTTCTGTGCATCTTGCAAAACAAAATTATCCATAGTAAAGATATTGTCGTTCACAAACAATTCATCATTGAAGGAATATGTTGTGTTGAGCATATCAATCTTCATTGCACCGTCCTTTATCTTCAAACTACCTGCAATATGTGGCTGAGTAAACTTACCTTTCACCAAAAGATTCTCCGCAGATATCTTTCCCCTGACGTAAGATGAAAGAGAAGATAAATAATTCTCAACAATCCTGATATCAAATTCCTGCATATCCACTTTCAAATCAAGGTTGTCGTTTTTGTCCTTAAGATTAACTCTACCTTTTATTGAAAGCGGTATTATCTGTCCTGAATTTGGTTCGTTGTAACTCATTCTTATGTCTGCCGCAAACTCGTCTTTAGACAACATATTGTTAAATCCAAACTTCGCTTTTCCCAATTTGACATCATTAATCACAAGGTCATCTATTGTAACGTTGGAAGTAAGAGTCATATCTTTGAAAACACTTCTCAAAACCACATTATCATTCATTTTTCCCTGTAAACTGAGTCCGAATTTCTGCAATATAGGATTAAAATCTGCAATATCAAGATTTTTGAATGTAACAGTCAGTTTATCCTCCGGGCGAGACGACATATCGCCATTTACAACTATATTTTCCTTTCCTTTATACAAGGCAAAATTCATAAGACTCAGACAACCGTTTTTATAATTTATCAAATGGTTATCGTTAAATCTTATTTTATCTCCCGCCAAAGAAATATAAGAATCAGAGAATGTAACCTGCAAACCTGTATTTGTGAGATAAGAACGCACATCCAATTTTCCGCCAATATCGTTTTGCTCCTTATTTCCAAAGTTTGCCAATAGTCTGACATCATTTCCCTCAAGGTCTATATTGACTTTAGGAGTCGAAATCGCGAAACTATCTGTCAATTGCAAGTTTTCCAAACCGGCAAATAACGAAAGACCTTTTTTATTTGTTGATGCCATCATCTCGATTTGCTCAAACATCATATCGTTAAATGCAAAAGATGGAACGGATAACTCTGCCGAAAAAATATCTTGAGGATTTATTTTTCCCTTTAGACTTAATCCGTTTTCAAGCCCCATATTCAAATCAAACAATTGTGCAATAAGACTTATGTTTTTCACATTCAAATCAAAATCCAACGAGGATGTTACATCAAATGATTGATTCAATGTATCGGACATACGGTTTGTTATTTCCGAATCGGATAATAAATACAAATCCGGCTTATATCTGTCAATCAAACCTGTTACCTCTTTAATCAAAATAGGCAATTGATATTTTCCATTCACCGTTAAATCCGCCAAATCCGATTTAAGCATCAAACGATTCTCCAAACTATCATTCTTAAGCCTAAGATTAAAATATTCTATCTCATATTCTTTTTCCGTATTGCTTATCTTGGTATTTTGCAAATCAACAAAACCATTCATACTTCCCAAATCAAAATCTCTGACTCTTGCAAAAATTCTTGTCGACACTTCTGTTTCAGGATCCGAAAAGACATAAAAATTCATTTTATTCAAATCCGCTTCGGATATATCTGCCGATAAGACAACCATTTGCGTATCTGCAATATTTCCTTTACAGTTAAGATTCAACACAAGTGCATCATCAAGAATATCACATTGGGCATCGACTTTTCCTTTATCCATTTTGGCATCTAAAAACACAGAATTGTAGTTATTGCCATTGAATACCAATCCATCCAATTGAACTTCTGCTTCGGCTATCAACTCATTCAAACCACCCGGTATTGCATTCGCAGTCAATTCAACAGCGGTTGTGGAAAGTATTTTTTGATTCAAAAACGCCCCTACATCGAATTTTGGACTTTTCAACGAGCATTCGTAATAGGTCTTTCCGCCTTGAACTCTATCGGAATTTGCCAACAGATCGAAATCACCTACACCTGTTTCTATCTTTCCGCTTGCAATAAATTTGTCTATATAACCTGAAAAATCAGCTTCCATTTTCACCGTCCCAAGTGTTGCCAACATTTGAGGCAATTTAACACTTGACAACATTTCTCCAAAACGGAATGAATTGAAATCATCAACCGACGACTCCAAATGCTTTAATCTTACGTCAAAAACAGTGTTATAAATATCCGGTAATCCACAAACGCTTCCCTCAAGGCTCAATTTGGTTTGACTTGTTTCCAATTCCATAAACTCACACTTTGCATCGGCAACCGTTCCCTCGATTTTGGTAAAGATAGAGAATGTTTGGTCGAAACCTTTCAGCATAGGAGCCCAATATGTCGCATCTTTAACCGACACTCTACTGCCTTTGGCAATGAGAAGATTGCAATCAGCCGAATCGATAAAGTATGAATATGTTTTCCATGAAGAAGTCTTGATACCGGCTTGCATTCTAAGGTCGGAATCATCGGTTTGCAAGTGCATATCTCGGCATGTAATACCTCTCGGACTTACAACGAATTTACCACTTAGGTCTTTGATTGTTTGCCCTGAACGTTCTCTTGTGGAGAATCTTTGAAAATCAGCCCTAATCGAATCGTTTATGACAACAATATCTTTGATTATCGCATTTATATCGTCAAATTGCATGTGATTTACGGCGACTCCAAATTCAGGAATCGGCGTCGGATTGGTATTCAAGTCGAGTTTGAAATCGACATTATCCATTTTGAGTTTATCGACTCTCAATGTAAACGGTGGACCTTTTGGTTTTGGCGGTTTAGGCTTATCACTTTTGAAATAGTTTATTATAAACGACAGATTCAAACCCTCTTCACCTATTGCAACCACATAGTTTACATTTCTCAAATAAACTTCCGACAAAACAAATTCATTAGGCAAAGTGAGCGAACGAAGAGTTGCACTGATGTAGTCCGCATCTGCAATAACATTTCCATTAGGATCTTCCAAGTAAACATCTTTCAATCCCACCGTAAGCAAAGGCCGTATTTCCAAAGCACCTATCGACACCTTTGCTTTCCACTCTTTGGAAAAATATTCAGACACTTTGGCCGCTGTATAGGATTGAACCAACGAACTATTCAAAACAGCAATAAGCAAGTAAACAAACAAAAACACTCCCAAAAGCACATAAGCCAACACCTTTGTGCTTTTCAATAATATTAGTTTTGTTTTCGACTTGATACTACTATCCATAATCTCTTGCAAATATACAACTTTATTTACTTACGACCAAATCATTATTCGTATTTTATGATATAAATGTACGATTACGGTTTAGAAATAGTTCTACCAAAGATTGAATTTTACAAATTATTGATTGCACAAAATTATTTCTTTGTTTCAGTAAATTGTTTCTTGATTTCAGTAAAATAAATCTTGAAAAGAAAAAACTGTTTCTTTGTTTTATTTTCACCAAGCAAGCAACCATTGATTTACAACAACTTAACAAAAAATACAAATCAAAACTTCAACAAATCAAATCACACGACTTAGAAAACAAAATCAGGTCTAAAAAAATCCATGTTTGAAGATTTAGTGACTTAATGAAACTTTATTTCAAAAATAATTGTTACTTTTGTGTAAAATTAAAAAATCAGAATTGACATGAAAGGAATAAGTAGTGTAAACTTTGCAGGTAAGAAAGTTTTGGTAAGAGTTGATTTCAACGTTCCTGTTGACGAGAACAAGAAAATTACAGACGACACAAGAATACAGGAAGCTATGCCGACAATCAAAAAACTTATGAGCGACGGTGCTTCAATAATTTTGATGGCTCACTTTGGTCGTCCTAAAAAAGGAGGATTTGAACCTGAGCTTAGCTTAAAGCCGGTTGTCGATTATTTGTCTGAACTCCTCAATCAAAAGGTTGCATTCACTCAAAGTCTTGATTTCAATGACATAAAAGAGCTTGCAGACAACTTGAAGCAAGGAGAAGTGATGATGATTGAGAACATACGCTTCTATCCGGAAGAAACAAAAGGCGATGTTGAGTTAGCAAAGAAATTGGCTTCGTTAGGCGATTGTTATGTGAATGATGCATTCGGTGCAGCTCACAGAGAACATTCCTCAACTGCAACAATCGCACAATTCTTCCCTAACGACAAATATTTCGGTCTTTTGATGGAACACGAGATTGTTAATCTTACAAAGTTGATGAACGCTCCTACAAAACCATTCACAGCAATCATCGGTGGAAGTAAAATATCTTCAAAAATAGATGTGATAAAAAATTTGTTGCCTTTGGTAGACAACTTGATTATCGGTGGAGGTATGAGTTATACTTTTGCAAAGGCTAACGGCAAAAACATTGGTAAATCGATATGTGAAGATGATAAGATACAAGTTGCTTTGGATTTGCAAGAAGAAGCAAAGAAACAAAATGTAAATCTTTATCTTCCTGTTGATATATTGGCAGGTGATGCATTCTCAAACGATTGTAACATAAAGTATTGTCCAGAAGTAAATATCCCTGATGAGTTAGAGGGAATGGACGCAGGCGAAAAAACGAGAGAATTGTTTGGAAAGGTTATTTTGGATTCAAAAACCATTTTATGGAACGGTCCTGTCGGTGTTTTCGAATTTGAGAACTTTGCAGGCGGAACAAACAGCATAGCAAAATATATTGCAGAAGCAACCGATAAAGGTGCATTTGCAGCAGTTGGTGGCGGTGATAGTGTTTCTGCAATCAAAAAATCAGGTTTTGCAGATAAAATTTCATACATATCAACAGGCGGTGGTGCTATGTTGGAGTACTTGGAAGGAAAAACATTACCGGGAATCAAAGCAATATTGGACTAATTAAACTTATTTGAATGATGAGAAAAACAGCTATTGTAACAGGAGCTACATCGGGAATCGGAAAAGCTACAGCCCTTAAGTTGGCGGAAAATGGTTATGACTTGATTATAACAGGCAGAAGAAAAGAAAGACTCGACGAACTCGAAAAAGAATTGAACGGACTTGGTGCCGAGGTGTTGAAATGTTGCTTTGATGTCAGAGAATTTGAGGAAGTAAAAAAACATCTCGGAGACTTGAACGGTAAATGGGTTGATATAGATGTTTTGGTAAATAATGCAGGTGGTGCTTTAGGTAAAGAGCCGATACAAGATGGTGCTATAGAAGATTGGGATACAATGATCGACACCAATGTAAAAGGTTTGCTTTATGTAACCAAAGTTCTATTGCCCATTATGTGCAAAAATCAAAAAGGACATATAGTAAATCTTTGCTCGATTGCAGGAAAGCAAGTTTACTCTGAAGGAAATGTTTATTGTGCTGCAAAACATGCTGTTGATGCAATAAGCAAAGGAATCAGAATAGACGCATTACCATATAACGTAAAGGTAACCAATATTTGTCCGGGTGCTGTTGAAACGGAATTTTCAATAGTAAGATTCCACGGAGATACAGAAAAGGCTGCCGCAACCTACAAAGGATTTACGCCATTGACCGCAGAAGACATTGCAGACACTATTATGTATTGCGTATCTTTGCCTGCACATGTTTGCATCAATGATTTAACAATCATGCCTACAGCTCAAGCTGACTCAGGACACTTTTTCAAGAAATAAGAACAATGTACGACAGAATCATAGACAAAAACAATCCTAACTCTGCTTTGAAAGTTCAAGATGCGATTGGAGACAAGCCTTCTTCAGTCAATACTCGATTCAAACTAAAAAAGAAAAGAGAGATAAGTGTTGATGAATATGTAAATGGTATATTAAACTCCGACAGGGTGATGCTTTCACAAGCTATCACCCTTGTTGAGAGTAATTTATCGGAACATCAACACAAAGCTCAGCAAATTATAGAAAGATGTCTGCCTTATGCCGGCAAAAGTATAAGAGTAGGTATCACAGGCGTACCCGGAGTAGGTAAAAGTACAACTATTGAAGCTCTTGGAACAAAACTTACTCATAGCGGACACAAGTTAGCCGTACTTGCCATAGACCCTACAAGCGAAAAAACAAAAGGAAGCATACTTGGGGACAAAACGCGTATGGAAGAGTTAGCAAACGATCCGAATGCATTTATACGTCCTTCCCCTTCTGCCGGAAGTTTGGGTGGAGTTGCAAGAAAGACAAGAGAGATTATTATCCTTTGCGAAGCGGCAGGCTTTGATGTTGTTTTTGTTGAGACAGTCGGAGTTGGACAAAGCGAAGTTGTTGCTCACTCAATGGTTGACTTCTTTTTACTTTTGCAACTTGCCAACGCAGGTGATGAATTGCAAGGAATAAAGAGAGGAATCATGGAAATGGCGGATGCCATATCAATAAACAAAGCGGAATTAGACCCAAACAGAGCAGAGCTTGCAGCAAGTCAATATCGCAGTGCTTTATCCTTGTTCCCTCATAACGAAAACGGCTGGAAGCCTGTAGTGTTTACTTCCTCTGCTTATACGGGTGACGGTATCGATAAGATATGGGAAACGATTATGGAATACGTTGCACAAACTAAAGCAAACGGACACTTCCATAAGAAAAGAAATGAGCAAAATCTAAGAATACTATCAGAAACCATAAACAGCACTTTGACAGAACGTTTCTATAATTCGCAATTCATCGTTGAGAAATTGGAGCAATTCAAACAAGATGTATTGAACGATAGAGTGTCTGCATATATCGCAGCACAGGAATTGATTGACGGATATTTCGATAATATTGAAAAATAAATAGTTTGAGTAAAATGAAATTTGGTTTAAGACATTTCTTTCTGATTCTTGCGTTGAATATCACCGCAACCTCTTGTTCTGTTTCAAAACAAGAAAACAACACTATCAGTAATGAACCATCTATCTTCGGAACAGAATGGAAATTAGAAAAGATCGGTTCGAGTAAAATGAAATATAATGAGGAGAATGAGAGAATAACCTTGCTTATGACATCAGAACCGGAAAACGTAAGCGGATTTTCAGCCTGCAATCGTTATTTTGGAAAGTTTACCATCAAAAACAACAAGCTTATTTTCAAAGAAATGTCTTCTACTCTAATGGCTTGTCCTCAGCAAACGATGAATATCGAGTCCAAATATATGCAAACACTTGACAAGGTTAATAATTACGTTATAGAAAATGACACCTTGTATTTAAGAAATGATGAAAGAGTTTTGTTGATATACTCTAATTGATTTCATTTTTTATAAACCTAAGATAAGCAAACGATGTTTTGCGAAGTAATTCTACCACTTCATCTACCTCAAAGTTTCACCTACAGAATTCCACAAGAGCTTTGCGAATATGTAAAGGTCGGTTGTAGAGTTGCAGTCCAATTTGGCAAAAAAAAAATCTACAGTGGAATAGTTTCGGAGCTACACAACAGAGTTCCGAATGCTTATAGTGTGAAATTTATTTTGGATTTATTGGACTGTGAACCTATTATATCTCAAGAAAATCTGACTTTTTGGCAATGGATTGCAGATTACTATTTGTGTAGCATTGGAGATGTGATGACAGCCGCGCTACCGGTGGCTTTCAGATTGAAAAGCGAAACAAAGTTACTTATTTCACCTGAATTCTCCGGCAGTGCTGATGATTTATCTGAAGAAGAACTAAAGGTATTGGACTATATCGACAAGAAAAAGAGCGTTGATATAGATTCCATATCGAAAATACTTAAACTAAATAGCACTATTTCGACAATAAACAAGCTATTAAACAAGCAAATACTTATTGCTGATGAACAGCTTTTTGATAAATACTCTCCTAAATTAGAAGACTATTTGGTTTTTGGTGAAAGATGTCAAACCGATGCAGAGTTAAAAAAACGGATAGCAGAATTGGAGAACTCAAAATCAGCAAAGAATCAATTGGATGTATTATTGAGATTCATATCCGATTACAAAAAAAATGGCTTTGTAAAACGTATCGACTTTCAACAAAGAAACAACGCCCTTATTAACTCATTAAAAACACTCATCAAAAAAGATATTTTAGCAATAGAACGTTTGGCATACAGCAGATTGCAAGAAAGAAACTCAAAATGTAGCTCTGACGAAATCAAACTAAATAGCGAACAAGCAAATGCCTATAAAATAATCACAGATTCGTGGAATGAACGACCGATAAGTTTACTTCATGGAGTTACAGGCAGTGGAAAAACAGAAGTTTACATAAAACTGATTGCAAAAGCATTGGAAGAAGGCAAACAAGTTTTGTATCTTCTTCCTGAAATTGCACTCAGCACTCATTTACTCAATCGCTTGGAAAATTATTTCGGCTCTAAAGTCGGGGTATATCATAGTCGTTTCTCTAAAGATGAGAGAGTAGAAATTTGGAATAAAATAAAAGAGAAAGATTTTGATAAAAGTTACAGAGTAATCATAGGTTCAAGGGCTTCAATCTTTCTTCCGTTTACCGATTTAGGCCTTATAATTGTTGACGAAGAACATGATAGCGGATTCAAACAAACAGAACCCTCACCAAGATACAATGCAAAAGATGCAGCTCTTTATCTTGCTCATACCAAAGGGACAAAAGTTGTTCTTGGTTCGGCAACTCCATCGGTTGAAAGTTTCTTCAATGCAGAAATAGGACGATTTAACTACGTTCAATTAACAAAAAGATATACCGAAAGCAAACTACCGGATATCCAATTGATTGATTTGAAAGAGTGTTACAAGCAAAACAGAATGTATTCCATTTTCTCAGAACCATTACTCGTTGCGATTGAAAATGCTTTGAAAGAAAAAAGTCAGGTCATTCTTTTTAAGAATTTAAGAGGATTTGCATCTTCAATTCGTTGTGAAGTATGCGGTTGGACTGCAAAGTGTCCTAATTGTGATGTTTCTTTGACTGTACACAAGCATACTTCTGTTCTGAACTGCCATTATTGTGGAAACAATATGCCGATACCGAATGAATGTCCGCAATGTCATAGTCATTCTCTTAGAATGTTCGGTAATGGAAGTGAAAAGATTGAAGAAGAAATCAAGAAATACTTTCCTAATGCCAATGTTGCGAGAATGGACTTGGATACCACAAAAAACAAAGACTCTTACAAGAAAATAATAGATGATTTCGAAAGCGGAAAGACTGATATATTATGTGGAACACAGATTATAAGCAAAGGATTTGACTTTGATAATGTTGGCTTGGTTGGAGTAATTGATATTGACAACATGTTGAACTTTCCCGACTTTAGAGCTTACGAAAGAAGTTTTTCTCTTTTAACACAAATTGCCGGAAGAAGCGGAAGAAGCGAAAAAAAAGGCAAAGCGATTATTCAAACTTTTAATCCATATCATAAAGTCTTTAAGGATGTATGCAATAACGACTATCGAGCAATGTACGACAATCAAATAGTCGAGCGAAAATTGTTTCATTATCCACCGTTTTATAGGTTGGTTAAGATAAGTTTGCAATCCAAAGACTCAAAAGACTTAGATGATTTTGCAAAACTTTATTCCGAAAAAATCAGAATGATATTCGGTGGACGTATCTTAGGACCAGAATACCCTCCTATCAGTAAAATCCGAAACCTTTACATAAAAAACATCATTTTGAAATTGGAAAGAACCGCTTCATACGAGAAAGCAAAAAAAGAAATAATGCAACTGAATGAAGAAATACTTGCTACACATCCAAGCAAGCAATTCAGAATCATCACGGACATAGATCCGCAATAAGTAAAACGCTAAATAAATCGTGTAAATTTATTCTTTGGAAAGCAGACAAACCGCATAGGCAGCAATACCACTGCTATCGCCAACAAAGCCTAAACGTTCTGTTGTTGTTGCCTTAATAGTTAAATCATCCTTATCCAATGAGAGAATCTTTGAAAGGCATTCCTGCATCTGCTCTATGTATTTGCCAATCTTAGGTGTTTGCAAACAAATCGTAGAATCAATATTCTCAATTTTATATCCTTGTTCTGTGATTTTCTTATGGGAATCCGCTAAAAGGATTTTTGAATCCATTCCCTTGAATCTTTGATCCGAATCGGGATAATTATAGCCTATATCTCTCAGATTTGCAGCTCCTAACATTGCATCTATAATTGCATGAATCAAACAATCAGCATCGGAATGTCCTACACTGCTCAACTCAGATGGAACTTCTATTCCCCCAAGCACAAGAGAGGTTCCTTCTTTCAAACGATGAACATCGTATCCTATCCCAACCTTTAATTTCATTTTTCTAAAGATTTATAAATCGAAAGATAAAGATACTCTCAATGTATTTTTCAAAGGATTGTTGTTTAGTGCGGCTGTAGAAATCAAATAACTGACATCTAATCCCATAACGTTATATCGTAAACCTGCACCAAGAGTCAGATATTGTCTTGCTCCCTTATTGGGTGCTTCATAGAAGTATCCCGCACGCACTGCCAATATCTTGTTATACCAATACTCAGCACCTACCGACAATGTAAACTCTTGCAACTCTTCTTTCAACCCATTAGGAGCGTCATAGAATGATTGTATTGCACCTTGCACAATTCCGACATTCGGATCCATACCTGCATAAATATCTCCATTTTCATCAAGAACGGGAGGTGTTGGAACCAACAATTTGTTTACATCAGCCATTATAGACAAACTATTAAACTGATCGAAGTTCATTGTATAGCGTCCGCCCAATCTAAGATTTGCAGGCAAGAATGCACTTTCCATATTATCGGAATAAGAAATCTTTGTACCAAGATTTGAAATCTGCAAACCAAATGCATATTCCGAAGGTAACTCATCTCCGAATGTATTTTGATAATACAAACCCAAATCAGCCGCAGCAGCATTTGCAGCATGTGTTGCTGTTGTTCCTACATTCTGTCCTTGAGTTAAATCCGAGCGAATGTAACGTCCGGTAAGAGCTAATGCCAAATTTTCTGACAATTTCATCGAATAAGCAAGGTCTATCGCAAACTCATTAGGTTTATAAGTACCTGTTGAAACCCCTTCTTCACTAAAAAAGTCTATCGAACCCAAAGAAAAATATGTCAAGGACGCTCCAATAGTACTTCTATCATCAATGCGGAAATAACCACTAAGATACATCAATTTAATATCTGACACTATCTCTCGCAACCAAGGAGAATAAGTAAAGGTTAATCCGGCGTTCTTTTCCATGAAAGACAACTTCGAAGCATTCCAATGAATAGCGTTCGCATCAGGAGTACTAGCAGCACCTAAATCACCCAAAGCACCGGCACGAGAGTCAGGTGCAATCAACAACAAAGGCACTCCTGTACTTATTATTCTACTACCATCTTCCACCTTACCGGTCAACCAGTCCACATCAGCATCCGGGTTAGTCAATTGTGAGAAACCTTTTATTGAAAAACTTATTAACAGCAATAAGATTACTATTCTTTTCATTGATTCTTACTTATTTTTATTAAACACGTTAAACTAAACGTTAAGATTTTTGTTTTTATTATTTTCTATTGTTAAAAACCGACATTTTTATGGTTTCAGACATAAATTCATCCGTTGAAGTACGCAAACGCATCCTTGCAAAATAGAGCCCATTCTGCAAACGCTCACCACCTTCTGTTGTTCCGTCCCATTGTATCGGTCCCACAGTGTATGTACCAACGTAAGGCGTAATATCTTGTTTGAGAATTATCTTACCATTTTGATTAAATATGATAAGCTCAGCAAACAAAATAGCATCGGATTGATTATGTTCCAAAACTATATTAGTAAAAGAAGAAAACGGATTCGGATAGTTTTTCAAACGAAATTCCTCTCCACGTTTCGAAGACTTGACCACGAATTTTATTTCCTTTTCATTTGAAAAATTAAAAATATTCCAAACTTTCAAAGTCAGCGTATGCTCACCCTCACTCAGATCTGTAAAAGGATAACGAATTGTACCTGCATTCGGATTTTCGGAATCAACTTCGAAATAATCATTTAATATAAACGTATTTGCAGCATTGTCCAAGCGAGCAACAATATCGTGTCCGAGTCCTGTGCCTACTGTACTTATTGCAATCGAATCGGAAACAATCGCAAACAAATGAGGATTTTCATCAGTCAAACCGCCATTTCTAAAATTCGTATCATTCATATATAATCGTATATCAGGACGCGTTTCAACCACAACAACACTCGTATCTATTCCTCCTACAATAAATTCAGTGAAATTGCCAGCCGCATCGACACTATCATTCTGTGCATAATAGCTTATCTTACCTTTGCCATAGTTATAGGCAATATCTTTTGGCAATGTAAAAGTGTATTCGAATCTTCCGCCAATTACTTTTGCAATTCCTTTGTGTAGAATATTTTTTTGTTGTTCAAACTCTATGTCGGTATCCAAGCCCTCATTGTCCAATGTTCTATATATACTTAGCTTATCCAAAAGGGTAATCATAATCTTACCATCAAAATCATCAAGTCTTGTTCCGTTTTCATCTACAATCACACCCTCTACGCTCATTGTCGATAAAGCCTTTATCGTATCTTCAATAATCGAATCGCCAACTGCCTTTCCGTTAATCTTAGTCGTTATCACTTCATAGCGAGGCAAGTCAATTCTCAATGCAGGATCTCCAAACAACCCAAAGCTTCTTTCTTCCACCACCAAGGACGTTGCATTCTTTGCTCTACGAAATACTTCGCCAAATGTAAGTCCTCGTCCGTTTTCTTTCACAACAGCAAAGCGATGCAGATTCTTGTTAATCTCATTTCGAGAAGGAATTTTCCTCGATGCCGAAATTAAAGCTATGCCTCCGCCATTTGCACTTGAAAGCACAAATTCCCCTGCCGATTGCTTATCTGCACGATCGAATCGAGTGAACTCACAAGTCGAGGTAATAACTATCGGCAATGCGTTTTTATTATCCCAACCCGTTATATCCGTAATCGTTATCAATCGCTCCGAAGAGAGGTGATCATCACTTCCGTGTCCGACATAATTAAGCAAAAGACTGCCTTTTTTCATTCTTTGATTTATCGCCTTACTCGCATCGGGGTAAGTAGCACCGGAGGATGAAGAATACTGCTTATATGCATCGGAATAGATTTTCTCAACATTAAGATTAGGATTCGTTTCCTTTATCTCATAGTAAATAGTTTCTGCATTGTCGATAAAATATCTTTCACCCCAAGTGTCCGCATCGTCAGCCGTTAGGGTTACAACATTTCTCCAATCTCCCCAAACGCCCTCTCTCAAATCTTGCTTTTGCATATAACGCTTACACTTATCAACCATATTTTCCGCTTCCTCAACAGTGTTTACAGTAAACCTACCGACACCAACCAACATCGTGTCTATGATTCTTCCTTTTGCGTAGGGAGAAAGATAAGTCAGCACATCATCAGTCGTATAAGACGAACCGGCATCTATCAAAGAGCTTTCCGATTGATATGTTGGGATAAAATTGTTGTTGTATTTCAAAATATTCTTGTTATCAAACGTACCATCACCAAAAAGCAACAAATTGGAAGGAGCCTTATTCTCCGAAGCGTATCTGTCATACAACATTCTCATCAGTTCACGAATTGCAAGAAAATCCTTTGTTCCCGATGAAAATTCGTTATAAACCTGAGTCGTTGTTGCAACTTGAACAGAAATACCGTCATGTTGTCGATGCAATTCGGCAAGCTCTTCCGCTTGAGCAAGAAATTGAGGTGCTGTAACTATCACAAAGTCTGTTGCCGACCAAGAATGAAGATTTTGATTTTCAATTTTACCTTTCAGGGCAGGTGTTGGAAAGTTTGAACCCGAAAACATAATGATTCTTCGTAATCCACCTTGAGAAAGAGCAAACCTTACTTCTTCCGCATTTTTCTCATAATCGGAAACAAGACTCACATCCTCACCATCGACAATCCAAATCTTGAACGCATCGTTTTTCACATTGCTTATCGCGTATTCTACCTCTGAATCGGTTGCAAAGGTTGTGTAAAACGTCAATGACGAATTATTATATCGAAGATTCTTTATGTATTGTGCTTTAACATAATCCAAACGTCCTCTTTCCTGTCCTTCGTAATTGATTTTCAAACTATTGTTTTCACCGCTTACATTACAAACAAAATTACTCACCGCATTGTATGCGGCATAATCTTGAGGCGTTTTCAAAGCGTTTATCGTACCAACGGAATTGTTATTCAAACTTATATGAAACTTAGACGGAGTTTCGCTTTGATTGAACAAAGAAAGTTTCAATTCAATCGGCTCCGAAATGTTTACATTTTGAAGAAACATCGGCACCGAAACCTCGGTTGTAATTGTCGAAAAGGCTTCTCCTGCCCAACGTCTCCCACTTGAATTAAAATTCATCAACTCCCGTTTGTGTATAAACACATCTCGTTCGGTGCTTTTTTCGATTGCGTTTTCAAATTCACAACCTTGACGAGCCGTTATCCTTTTCTTTTCTCCTATCTGTGCATCAAAAGTGATGAAATATGTGGCTTGGTCGGAATAAGGATGGACTTCGAAGTCAAAATTCTTGTTTTGGAAATCAAAATCCACTGACATAGTTCCATTGGCATAGAAAAGAACGTACGGATTGCTTCCATTATTGACATAAATCGCTTTTTCCCTCAAATCCGAATACTCATTCTCGGCATTTATCTCTCTTATCGCCTTGCCACCTCGACCAAATATCGAAAGATTATCAAAATTTATTTCCTCTTCAGCCACACCCAAAGCAACAAAATCAGCACGCGTAAGTTTATAAACCCCTGAACTCGGAATACTTACCGCATACCAATTGCCCGAAGAAAGAACAGAGTTTTCGGGATGAAACGTTTGTGCATTAAGTCCACAAGCGAAAACAAACAAAAAAATAAATAACAGTCTGTATCTCATATCCAATCTTTAACATACTTAAAACAACAAAAACAGTGATTTATTGTATATAAACGGCATAAAGAATGAATATTCGTTCTTCGTTTTATCAAGTTATTATTCAGCATAACGGTAAAGAGTAAAACTGAATCTCATTTCATGAATTTTAGAAACTCAAAAATAACTCTTTGTTTTAGGAAATTGTTTCTTGATTTCGTTCGAATGAAACTTGATTTCAGGAAATTAAAACAAAGAATTATTTTACCGAGCTTTTGAACAAGAAAAAAGGAAACGCAAATCGCATTTCCTTTTCTTGTTATCCTTGTTTTCTGTTCTATCTTACAATGAATTTCTTCGTTAATGAGCCTTTGTCGGTTTTGATTATGATGAAATATGTTCCCGATTTATAGCTTGCAACATCAAGAGTCAATTCTCTCGAATTAAGTTCCCATCGCTCAATCACACGATTCATCGC
>DEPP01000101.1:0-6163 GCA_002358835.1 Bacteroidales bacterium UBA3389 | reverse complement strand
ATATTCAAAACTTCATCGGCAGGATTCGGATAAAGTTCTATGTCTTCATCTGCCAATACCGTTGCTATATAACTATCTCCGCCACCTGTCGATGTTGAATCATTATCTGTCGAAGTTGAGCCACCTCCTGTTGATGTCGAATCATCGCCTGTTAATGTCGAATCGTTATCTGTTAATGCTCTTATAGGCAATAAGCCAAATGCCCTATAAACAACAGTATCACATAAAACAACATTTGGATCGTACGAATCAGAAGATGGATTATTTAAATAATGATTTGGATCACTAACATCTTCTTGCATTTTTTGGTACCTTGCTGTAAAATGATAAGTATTTTGAGGACCTGCCCAATTATTCACACTATCAACATGTCGCCAATCTCTATTATCACAACCAAATTTGACGTATGGTTTGTATTTTGTACTGATTCCATAAGGCGTACAACATCCGTGATATTGATGATCACAAGCGTAATCGCTAAGTGTCATAAACACTGGCAGAGACATCCCAATTTGGAAGCAAATTTTTTCATAATAAACTGCTATATGATAATCTTCATATAGGGTTATTGTATCATCAAATAGAAATTCGATAAAAGGAAGTGAAGAATTCGGTGGGGTTTGAATACTATCCCAGCAACTTCCATCAATAAATGTCTGAGAATATATTTCATTACTCATTGTGCTATCCCATATACTGATTGTTATCTGATGAGTTTCCCATGGCAGATATTGTGAAGGTTCTCTAACCATCAGAGATGCTCCCATTATTTTAATGCTATCATCTCTTACCTCATAGCGTTGAGCAAGACCGGACCAAGTGCCTACTTCCTCTGAAACGAACATTCCAAAAGCAGGTTGTATAAGCTCTGCACAATATAACGTCGCTACACTCGTATAATTTGGATCCATCAAATGAGGATAAATATACTGATTTATATGTGTATATTGTACATGTGCTGTATCAATTTGTGCATCTACTTTTGATGATACGAAAAGCAATTCAATAACGATTAACAAATTAATTAACTTATTTAGTTTCATAGTTTTAGAATTTTATATTTTTATTTGTTTTAATTATTATTCGCTACAATATATATGTATTACATCTCCACTATTAGTTGCTGTTTTGTTAAAAAATTATTATTTGCAATCCTTGGTTGGATTTATTTTTCGGCTGTTTGCACAAGGGGATAGAAAGCAAACAGCCTTACAGACTCAAATTATTCTTTCCGAGTATCTGAATAGAATTTATGTTCATATCGTTTAAGATATTTTGACTCTGCAAATATATGAATAAAAATTTGATTCACAAGCACAACTCATTGGGAAAAATAAATATTTTTAAGATTAAAGCAAAAGTAAACACCGAAAGCTCTTTTATAAGTATTGTTTCTTCTTAGCAATTCAGTGATTAAAACCTGCAAAATATGCTTTTGATTTTCAGTGTCTTGGAAAGATAAAAATAACTCTTTGTTTCAAGAAATTGTTTCTTTGTTTTATGGAAATATTTCTTTGTTTTATTAGATTATTTCTTTGTTTTTTGAAAACAAAACGCCGTTCCAGATTAGAGAACGGCGTTTACAAAATTGCGTATATCGCTTATCGCACATTTACAACTCGAATCTCGATTCTTCTATCCTCCATCGCACTATGTGTGTAAACGCTTCGACGCTTGTCTTCAAGGGTTTCGGGATTGTCTGACGTACTTTCCAACTTTCCAAACGGCATTTGTATGATTTGAAGCATAGGTACTCCGTTTTCGTTCAATGTCGCAAAATAACCTCTCAACAATCCACTCCTCCAATTTCTGAAATAATTCTCCAAACTTACGATTCTTCGTTGGGAAAGTTTGTAGTTATAATCCTCGTTATGAAGAGCCGAAGCATAACCTCTTACTTGCAAACTTACCATTCTTCCCTCTTGTAGTTTCTCGTAAATATACTCTGCAAGCAATTCCAATTTCTCCATTCCCTTGTCTATCTTCTCAACAAAGATACGCTCCATCTGTTCAATCGCTTTTTGTTCCAAACTATCGGGAAGATTACGCGAACAATTAGCTTTATAACTATTGCTCAACGCTCTATAATCCTTGTAACATTGTGCGTAATCCATTTTCGTTACCGTGTCATTTGAGTTGGGATTTGGCTCATCGTTATGAAAATAAAGGCTTATCGGCAAATCGAAAGCGGGATTGAATGACGCTTTCTCAACTATTACTTGTGTCGGAACTTTTGGCAATTCCTTATCCCAACGATAGATGTCATTGCAACAAGTTTTGTTCGTTTTGTTAAACACACTGCTTCGATTCGATGTAAAATAACCTTGCTCGGATGTTGAAGTGATAAATGGATAAAGGTCATTCGCATAAGAATTTATAGGCATCAAAAGATTTTCCGGAGTTTTCCATCTTTGCAACCATCCTTCGCTAAGGAAGATATCAAATCCGCCATATCCGGGATGGTAATCCGATGCAAAATATAAGCATTGGTCATCTTGACAATAATGAGGTGTTATTTCGTTTCCTTTTGTGTTGATTGTGTTTCCAAGATTTACGGGTTTCGCATTTTCATTGCCCATTTCAATGTACCAAATATCATATCCGCCTACTCCACCTGTACGATCGCTACTAAAATACATAACCGCTTTTCCTTCTTCATCTCTTGCTATAACGGGACAACAATTTGATGATTTCTTATCATAGAGAGGCTCATATGGTTTTGCTTTTGTCCACTTGTTGTCTTTGAAAGTCGTATAGTAGATTTGATGGATTTCTTTTCCGTTTTTGATTGTGAAACGATTGAAATAAACGGTTTGAGTCAAGGTATCGAGAAAGAAATTGGCTGAATTCTTATTCTTGACATTAACTCTATCGTGTATAAGTTCCTTTGCAGGGGTGTAAAAATCCTCATCGATGAACGACATAAAGACTTTGTTGTATATATTCGAATAAACGATTTCTCCATTTTCGATTTCTTCCTTATAGGTTGGGGAGGTAAAGAACATCAAACTATCGTTTATGATAAAGCAACCTGATTGTGAGAAGGCATTGTTTACATTCTCTCCGCAGTTTGTTATTATGGTATTCTCTTCCTCTTTGTTGTTTTCGAATATCCATTTGATTGAATTAAGCTCTTGTTTGGCTTTCTTTCTTATTTCTATGTCCGGACAATCCAAAAGACAAGTATTCAAGAAATGTTGTGCTTGAACGATATTACCATTGTTTTTTGCAACCTCGGCAAGGTGAAGATACAACAATGGAAATGTTGCATTTATATCCAAGGTATCGTATTCCACCAATACTTTTTGATACCAATACTCGGCCTTATCATAATCCTTCAACATTCTACAAGCTTCTCCGCATTTGTAAATAAGACTAACTGGATTCAAAAGGAATTTCCGCCCCATGGTATAATGTTCGAGGGCTTCGGTATAATTTCCTTTGTTAAATGCTTCATCACCTTTTTTCTCGTAAGCATCGGCATATTTTTGTTGAGCCGTAATGTTCACACTGCTACCTAAGAAGCAGATTACCAATATTATTTTTAGAAAGTTGGACATGGTATTGTTTTTGTTTTTTGTTTATACTTAAATGTGTTTATTCCATAATTTAACCATAGTTCTACTGCTCCGTATGTATTGGAGACAGCACTCAGACCTGATAGATTCATATCGTATCCCAAGCCTGCCGAGAAATTGTTTCTTTGATACCTGAGTGTAGTTATCAAAGCATCGTTTGAACGGAAGTATAAGCCTACTCCGATATTTTCATTATCAAAAACGGTCATCGAAAGGCTGTAAATAAACTCCAATCCTCCGACAAACTCATAGTTATCGTTTTGTTGTGAATATCTTATTATTGATTGTAGATAGGTTTGTTCGCTTGTCGGGTAAAGGTATGTTGCATAGGCTGTATAGCGACGCGACAACTTGATATTGGATTCATCATAAAAAGAATATGTTGGTGTATTCAAATGAAAAACAGCAAATCCAAGCGATATATTTGTTTCATCTGTCGGATTCATTTGCCAATGCAATCCAAGCGATACGTCAAAGGTGGAAATCTTTTGCATATATATTCCCTCATGATCTGTAGGCAATTGTCCAAAATCTGCATTTGCCGGATTGTATCCCCAAATTGTTCGACTAAGGTTTGCTCCTATCGAAATGAATTGTTCGTTTCGTTTTGTAAGTTGTTTATTATATGCAAACGATACGAAATATTGATTTTGTCCAAACTTCAATGCACCTGCCACATCCTGCGTAAAGCCAATTCCGATTCCAAAAGAATGTCTGTAAATCCTCGAAGAGAATAATTTGGCTTCAGCCGTAAGAAGACTTGTATTGTATCCGTTCGAAGCAATTGTTTGCCACTGATTTCTATAACAAGCTCCTAACTTAAAATCTGTGGAAAAGAATGCTGTTTTTGCAGGATTTAGAAACATATCATTTGCCATTATAGTCGAAAAGTGAACATCCTGCCCAAAATTTCTTAATGAGCAGAGCAGGAAAACAAGACTGATTAAAACTATCTTGTGATTATTCACCCCATCATTTACAATTTTTTACTCGTATTCGTTTTTATATTTTTGCGCAAGTGCACTTAAAGCTTCATTTTCCAATCTATACACCGTCCATTCATCTAAAGGATAAGCTCCCATCGCCTTATAAAAGTTTATCGAAGGCTTATTCCAATCCAAGACTATCCATTCGAAACGCGGACATCCTTGTTCCATTGCTTGATTTGCAAGATAAGAAAGCAACATCTTTCCGTATCCTTTTCCTCTGTATTGCGGTTGAACATACAAGTCTTCAAGATATAAGCCTGCTTTACCTCTCCAAGTCGAGAAATTGAAGAAATACAAAGCGAATCCCACACATTCTCCATTCTCTTCTTCCAATAAAACGACTTTAGCTTGATTCTTTTCGAATAAAGATTCTTCCAATATCTCCACGGTCGCCTCTACCGCATCAGGTTCTTTCTCATACTCTGCAAGTTCTTTGATAAATTTGAGTATGATAGGACAATCCTTTCTCTCTGCCACTCTTATGCTTGCCATAATCTTTTTATTTTAATTTTGCTTTTATGAGTGGTGCATCTTTTTCTATCAATTCCTTAATCTTCATCAAACCATCTTGCAATGCAAGTGTAGCTGCTCGACGTTGAAACTCATAATAACCATGATAAAACGCCATATACTCTTTCGCATATCCCCTTTCGTTGAACTGAGCCACAAGATTATTGCGTGTATCGTAGATTTCAACAATCACTTCCAACTCTGTAACATTTGAACAGAAAGGCATACCGAAACAATTGAAAACTCCAAGCGTAAAACCGCTCAACCAAGACCATTTATAGTTGTTTTTGTTATAAATGCTTCCTGCTCTGAGAACAATATTTCCTCTTTTTCGAGTTGTTGGATCACAAATATTATTCGTAACCTCATTAACCAAAACTTCGGCAGCATCTTGTATTCGTTTCTCTGCTGTATATAATTTAGTTTTTGGCGTTACTTCAAACACTCCTTTACCATAAGGTGTTTCTGTCAAGCCATAAGGATTTTTCAAATCATCGGACACTTTGACTGAATAGGAATTTGCTCCATACGCATTTTCGAATGAAGGTTGATCGATCCAACAAGTCAATTTAGGCAATAGGCTCGCATTTTGATAATCCGGCATAAAAATATCTGATTCCAATGATTTGCAACCACAGAAGCCAAGCACTACAGCCAACATAATCAATATTTTTCCAACTCTGTTTTGATTTTGTCTTTTTCTCATATAATATAAGCTTTGTATTTGTTATCTAATATTTCTATCTTTTCTTTTGTTATCGTATTGACATAAAGTTTATCATACTTTCTTCCTACTCTGATGTAATTATCCGTCCAACCAAACATCATTCCATCTTCTTCATCGCTCTCCCAAAGCACGTTCAATTCACATCCCTTATTGTTCAAATAGAATTCTTGTTTTTTTCGATCGGATATTTTTTGCAATTCTTCGCTCCGTCTGTGTCGTTCGCTTATCGGAACACTTCCTTGCATCGATGCGGCAGGCGTTCCGGGACGCTCCGAATAGGTAAACACATGCAAGGCTGCCAAAGGCAATTGTTCTATAAAAACTTTTGCATCTTCAAAATCCTCTTCCGTTTCTCCGGG
>DEPP01000013.1 GCA_002358835.1 Bacteroidales bacterium UBA3389 | reverse complement strand
CTTGTAACCTCACGCACAGCACCACTTCCAAGTTCTGCCATTTCGGTAAACTCTACAAAATGCTCTCCGAGGTGATAACCCTTCTGAGATGTCCAAGCCTGAGCCTTTGCCATTACACGCTCAAAGTTCCAATACTTGCCATAGCCCATCACTCGCGCCAACCTACGCGAGTTCCACCATTCCTTTCCCTCTGCATTTTCCTCTCTAAGTTGTTCGAAGGGGGATTGCAGTTCGGGGATATTATTTATGTTTTGGATATTATCTATTTCCATAATCATTGTCTATGTAATCGTGGCATCCCTGCTCGGTTGGTGCAGCGCTACACTGCTCTTGATGTTTCGGGGGACAAAGATAGTGCAAGGAGAAAGAAATACCAAATTTTATTTGAGCATTTTCGAGCCGTAGCCTACTTTCAAACAGCAGTTAGTACAAGCTAAGCGAAAAAGTTTGCTTGTATCTTTCAAGGTGCAACTTACCTTTTTCTCTGCCCGATTGTATGTACTACTTAAAATAATATTACAAACATCTTTCTGTATAACCACAGGTTCACTCCAGCCGTTGGATGTACTACTAAAACAGTATTGTGATCATCGACGCTCTACTTCTCGCCTTGGCACAAGGAGTTGGATGTACTACTCAAAACAAGATTGCAAACATCCAACAATGTTTTATTGCAATTCATTTAATGTTTTGAAGACTTCTTGAGTGTTCAAGAGAACCTCAAGTTCAGGGTTTCCAACAACCCCATTAGGAAAAATCCTAATCATTTGTTTACTATTTCTTTGCTGTTTGCGATGTTTCTTGCTGCATTGTAATCTGCATTAGCTTCTTTCCCATACTCCGTGCAGTTTGGGTTGAGACATTTGAATACAGATTGACTGCTCCTTTCTCCTATTTGTCCACAAAAACTACAAGTTTGACTGGTATATGCAGGGTTAACATACTTAACAACAATACCCTCCATTTTGGCCTTATACTCAATCATGCTTTGCAGTTCATAGTATGACCAATTCCTAAGTACATACTTTTTGCTTTCTTCTATACTACCATCACTATCCTTTCCTATATTTTTAAGTTTTTCTAAATGTATTGTTCCTGCGCCTACTTTAAGTGCGCATTTTATAACCTCTCTGCTGAATATATGATTCTTGGTTTTCACCCAATTCCTTTCTTTTTCTCTAAGTTTTTCCAATGGCTCGAGCTTCTTCTTTCGCCCTCTTCCTCCTTGGGTGCATTGCAATTTCTGTAATTCTTTGAAGCGGCGTTGAAAAACCATTCGTTCATTTAGGAAACTATCTCGGTCGCCTATATGTCCTCTGATATATTCATTACCATTAGTCGTATAATAGATGGGATAATTAATTCCTAAATCAACGCCCAAAACAACATTAGAATCAAGCTGTCGTTTGCTTTCTGGGATATCCATGCTGAGTAATAGGAATATTTTAGTATTTTTATCCCTATCAACTACTTGGATTGAAGAGTTGTTGACGATATACTCTTCACCTTTTGTTAATCCCGCTTTAGCATTTTCGGCTAATCGTTCTACGATTGCTCGGTTGTTGCTTCTGTCTTTTCCAAAATGAAGTCTGAATCGTAAGACCTTACCTGTTGCCTCTTTTGTTTTCTTCTTGAACCAATCAAAGTAATATTCTCCATCTTCATAAATGAAAGGTTTCTTCTTATCTATGGAAAACGGAATAGGAAGTCCTTTTCTAAAAGTACTCAAAGTTCTTGCTCCTTCAGAGATCTCTTTGCTTGCTTTTTTGTATTTACTTACAATCTCATTGTTCAGATTGGTCAAAACCTCAGATGGAATGTTTGAGAATTCTTGCGCTATAAGTTGATAAGTCGAATTTTGACCCGTTTTTAAGAATTCCTCTTTCTGTGTTCTTATCACAGAGTCCAACTCCTTGAGTCGCAACCGAAGTTCTCTTATTTCTTCATCGTCCAAACTGTTTTTCTTGGAGTTTTTAAGTTGTCTCACGATGTCGCAATATTCGGGCATCTGCAACTTCAATCTTATTTCCAGCTCATCGTTAAGCAAACAGTGAGAAGATATACGATTGGCCGCCAAGTATAGAGAATCATCAATACTACAAACATATCGCCATTGCGCTTTATATTCGTCATCTGTAAGATTTCTCTTGTCTATGTATAGTTCTATTTTGCGAGTTATCGTTGACATACTGCAAATTTAGAAATTAAATTACGAACTTTGTCATAATCTTGACAAAACTTTAGATGACACAAGCTTTTTCAATTTATGTTTGACGACCTGCTATATATTCTGTATTTTTGTGTCGTGAGTTAAATTACAATAAGATTTAACAGAAATTTCCCAAATCTAATATAAAGGGGGATGATTGTTTTGACATATGAATTTTGTAGAAGCTAATCATAATCGAATATATTCCGACTTTCAGCATAAAGGTCGTATCAATAGATGCTTTTATTGTGGCACAGAAGAAAACATTATTGAATCTCACTCTATTTCAGAAAAAAAGTGTCTAAGTCTATTAGTAGAATCTATTGAGAGTCAAAATGGAGTCTATGGATTCAAGCATCTTAGATTAAGCTACGCAAATTGGTATAATCCATATTGTTTTGCTAATTTTGAGGTTGTCGGGACAAAGAAGGCTTCAACATTTAAAGGCTTTTGCGGAACTCATGATCGAGAGTTATTTAAATTATTAGACGACTCTAATTTTGACGAGTCGTCAATGAAGTGTAAGTTTTTACATTGTTATAGAGCATTCTCAAAAGCTGTTCATACGAAAAATGAGGAGTTGAAAAGTTGCAAAGAGGAAAGTACTTACAAGGAGTATAACAAGACCTACATAGCTGCGAGGAAAGAGGATGCAGAAATTGGATTATACTTGGATTTATGGGGCTATGATGAATTGATGAATGAATGGTTGAGGAACGAGGATTATACTCACTTGGAACATGTGTGCTTTAGAACGAATAAATTTCATCCAATAGCTTCTGCGAGCTTGTGTCAACCGACTTTTACAATAAACAACAATCGACTTAATGATTACAAAAGAACAGATATCCCATTGAATCATCTTTTTATCAATATAGTTCCAGAAGTCGATTGCACATACATTCTGGTATCTTGTTTTAAGAATCAGCCCAATTCTATAGAATTCTTGCATGAACTAAAAGAGGTATATAAAGGTGATAAAGAACGTTTTGGTACATTCCTTACAACGTTATTAGTTTTTCATACTGAGAATACTTTTATGGCCCCTTCATTAATAAACTCCTTGCCAGATTGGCGCAAGCGTCAGTTGCTGTTGAATCTGAGACATATAATAACATCTGGAATTCAAGAAGACTTTCTTAGGAATCCAATTGAAGGTACTTTGAATCTTTTTGAAAATATATTCTAATAACTGGTTATGAGCGATCCAAAGCCTACCAACGATAATCCAAAGCGATCCAAAGCGTTCCAACGGACGAAGAGAAATTATAGGAAGCAATAAAAGAAATTCCGTCAATTTCAAGAGCTGAACTTTCTATACGATTAAGTATCAGTGAACGTCAAGTAAGAAAGGTAACAGAACGATTACGTAAAAAAGGTGTATTGGTTCGTGAAGGCGAAAACTCCGGAAAATGGATTATTCATAATAGATAAATTTAGAAATCTTAATTTAAAAGTACAAAACTTTCTTTGTTTCAAAATGCATACCATTTGCAATGGAGTTAGAATCCTCTCGGCTTTTAGCCCATTCACAAAAAAACATCGCAAACAGAGAGGAGCCACACGTGGCTCCTCTC
>DEPP01000122.1:14585-15075 GCA_002358835.1 Bacteroidales bacterium UBA3389 | reverse complement strand
GTGAACGGATACTTGGATTTGATGTCGATAATGTTTGTATCCAAGTTTGGTAAAAAGCCAATGCACTTTTTCGGATTGTTGGGAAGCCTTATGTTTTTTGTGGGAATAATATCGGCTATCGTGTTAGGAGTTCAAAAACTCATAGCAGTATCGAACGGAGAGGTGATGCGATTGGTTACCGATTCGCCATATTTCTATTTATCTTTATGCACTATCATATTGGGTACTCAATTGTTTTTGACTGGTTTTGTTGCCGAATTGATAGGACGCAATTCCCCTACAAGAAACCACTATTTGATAGAAGAAGAACTTAATTTCAAATCGACTAATGAGAATAGCAAACATAATTAAATCAAGCATTGATGTCAAAGAACGCATATTGAATGATGCGAATCTACTGTTGAAGATTAACGAAGCGGCAGAATTGATTGTCAAAACTTACAAACAAGGTGGCAGAGTCTTTTTTTGCGGCAACGGAGGCAGTGCGGCA
>DEPP01000122.1:8520-14549 GCA_002358835.1 Bacteroidales bacterium UBA3389 | reverse complement strand
CATTTGGCTGCAGAACTTTCAGGCAGGTTTTATTTTGACCGTCCGCCGTTAGCGGCTGAGGCTTTGCACGTAAACACCTCTTATATCACAGCTGTGGCAAACGATTATGCGTATGATGTGATTTTTTCTCGAGAGGTGGAGGCTTTTTGTAAAGAAGGAGATGTTCTAGTCGGTATATCAACTTCTGGAAACTCGGCAAACGTCCTCAAAGCCTTCGAAACAGCAAAAGGCAAAGGCGTTTTAACAATCGCAATGACAGGAGAAAGCGGTGGAAAAATGGCTTCGATAAGCGATATTTTGATAAACATACCTTCAAACGATACTCCGAGAATACAAGAGTCACACATAACAATCGGACACATTATTTGCCAAATCGTGGAAGAAGAATTGTTTCAATCTTTCAAAACAAAATGAGAACGATTCAAAAAGCGAAAACCTTGTTTTTAGACAGAGACGGAGTGATTAACGTTCGCATTATAGACGGATACGTTAAGAATGTGGAAGAGTTTGTTTTCATTGATGGCGTTCTTGAAGCGTTCGAAATCTTTGCTCGTTTGTTTGACACGATTGTTGTAGTTACAAATCAGCAGGGCATAGGTAAGAGAATCATGAGCGAAGAAGAATTTGCCATTATTTCGAAACACATGACCGAAGAGATAAAACGAGCAGGCGGAAAGTTGGATGCTATTTTTCATTGCCCTTCTCTGAATAAGGAAAAGCCGTTTGATAGGAAACCTTCAGTGGGAATGGGATTGAAAGCAAAGAAACAATTTAAGCAAATCTGTTTCAAAGACAGTATAATGGTAGGGGATTCTCTCAGTGATTTGGTTTTCGGAAAGCGATTGGGAATGCACACAGTCCATATTTCAGATACGAATACCGAAGCAAGGAATCACCCGAAAAGAATAGACTTCAGATTTAATAATCTTTTGGAATTTGCAAAATTTATCGAATATGAAAAAAATAACACGAATAAGTAGTTTGGTATTGCTTTTAAGCATGGTTGCAAGTCTTGGACTTAACGCACAAAATCTTACAGATAAGAATGGTAAAAAGCAAGGGAATTGGTCGAAAACCTATTCCAACGGACAGAAACAATATGAAGGTACGTTCAAAGACGATTGCGAACAAGGAACTTTCAAATACTATAATAAGGATGGTAGTTTGAAACAAACGATAGATTATAAAGGCGACTGCAAAACTGGATACGCAAAGATATTTTATCGCAAAGGACAAGTGATGAGCGAAGGTAGCTATGTCAATCAAAAGAAAGAAGGTCTTTGGACTTACTATTCGGTGGATGGAAAGAAGCTCAGTGAAGAGATGTACAAGAATGGCAAAAAAGAAGGTTTGGAAACAATTTGGGATACCAAAGGTAATGTACTTGAAACCATTATGTACAAAAACGGAAAGAAAGAAGGTGAGAACTACAACTTCCTTTACCAAGACGGCTATCAAACTTTCACCTACAAAAATGACAAACGAAACGGAGAATATAAGAATTACTATGCCGATAAGAAGATAAAAATCAAAGGACAGTTTATTCAAGACAAGAAAGACGGCGAATGGTTGTATTACGATCAAGCAGGAGATGTTTTACGCAAACAAACATGGGAAGCAAACGAACTTATCTCAGATCAAATATTGATAAAGACTCGCCAAGGTGATGTAAAACTCCTAAGCAAAGACATTGCGTATTTCTATCCTTTGGGAAAACAAACCTGTATCGTTATGTCCGATGGCACAAAGTACACTTGCTTTAATTATTTCGAACAAATATTAGATTGCATCGAGCTTGACACGTTCGTAAGACTTAATCAGAAGAACAATCTCTATGCAAACGTAGATGCTATCAAAAGTGTGATGAATCCGAACGCGGAAGAATCTCAAGTAATTCTTGTTCCCGATACAGGAATCAAAATGATAGCAGACAAAGAAGGCTTGAAGGTAATCAGAAGCGTACTTTCCGACAGACAGAAAAAGAAATAAGTCCGGTTTCTGTATGAAAGAACGTATTGTAGTCGCACTCAGCGGAGGTGTCGACAGCCTTTCAACTGCCGTTTATTTGCAGAAAGACTACCAAGTCATAGGTTTGCATTTGCAGATGACCGAAACGAATGAAGACCTCGAAGAGGTGCGACGCATTTGCAAAAGTTTGGACATTCCGTTCTTTGAGAAAAACATACAAAAAGAGTTTCGAGAGAACGTTATCGAAACTTTCAAAAACGATTATCTGAATGCACGAACGCCAAACATCTGCACACATTGCAATCATTGCGTAAAGATTCCAGCTTTACTTGAATTTGCCGATGAGAAAGGAATAAACAAAGTTGCGACAGGGCATTATGCTCAAATCATTCAAAGAAATGACAGTTACCTTTTGCAAATGGCTGCAGATAGATGGAAAGATCAATCATACATGCTTTACCGTCTGAATCAGCAACAGCTATCGCGTCTTGTGCTTCCTTTGGGAGGAATCAACAAACAAGAGGTTAAAGAATACGCCGCAAAAAAAGGTTTTGGCAAAACGGCAAAGCAACGCGAGAGTTACAGCCTTTGTTTTACGCAAGGAAAGAACTACAAAGATTTTTTATTGGAACAATGCCCCGAATTGAGCTCACTCGAAAATGGAACGGTGATTAATTCCAATGGAGAGCAAATCGGCACACACAAAGGCTATCCTTTTTACACTGTAGGGCAGTACAAAGGACTTGAAACCAAAGAAAAGCTATATGTAACCGCAATCGACCACCACCAAAACCTCATCACAGCAGGACAAAAGTCGGATTGCTATCATTCAACAGTGGAAATAAGCACTCTACACATACATCAAACAAAACGGATAGAGAATTGCGAAAAATTCTTGATAAAAATACGCGGCAAAGACGAAGGAACTATAGGCTCTATCCGCCTTTCAAAACAAGAAACGCAAGACTCAATGGCATCAAACAACGCACCGACAAAAGCAATCATAACTTTCGACAACGCAGTCTTTGCTCCGATGCGAGGACAAGATGTTGTGGCGTACGCAAACGACGACACCATCGTTTTGGGTGGTGTAATAATCTGACAAAATAAAAGATACCGAAATTATTTCGAACGTTTGAACGCTCCCGAAGTCGCTGCAGGAGTCCAATTCCTCAAAACACCCATCACTTTCTTCTTATCATATCCCTCACCCTGCTCCAAAAGATCGGTACTCTGAGTATGTAAACGACGTCCCTGCTTGTCATATATCAAAAGCACAGGAAAACCAAATCTATCCGCATAATCGGTAAAGCGAAGCAATTCTTCATCTTTTTTATAATCCAAATGCACAACCACAAAGTTGCTATCGACCAATTGTTTCAAGTCTTTATCCGACTGAACAAAGCTATCGAACATCTTACACCAACGACACCAATTTCCGCCAAACTGAATCAACACATGTTTATCTTCTTTCGTAGCCTTTTCAACAGCATCCTTGATTTGAACTCTCCAATCGGCTTTTTCATCATAAAGTTTCTGAGCATTGGCAAGCGAGATGCTGAAAACAAAAGCCAAAAGCAATAAAATCTTTCTCATATTTCTAATCTTTATAGTTTGCAAAAGTAAGTTTTTTTCAATAAATGACAATGAACCAATAAAAAATCGTATTTTTGTCCTTGATTTACAAAACAATCAGATATGAATATGAGAACACAAAACAAAATCAGAAGAAAATCTATTGCAGTCTTCGCAATGCTTTTATGCCTATTTGTCGGCATAGATGCCAATTCACAAGAAACAAAACGCATATTATTTCTCGGTAACAGCTACACCCATACCAACGATTTGCCGTCTATGATTTCCAATCTGGCAGAATCTCAAGGCAAATCAATATATCACGAATCCAAAACGCCGGGTGGTACATGGTTTTCAGGACATTTTAACGACGAAACGACAAGAAATAAAATCGCACAAGGCAATTGGGACATTATAGTCTTGCAAGGACAAAGTCAAGAGGTTGCTTTTCCAGACGGACAGTTTGATTTTCAAGTCTATCCTTACGCAAAAGCACTCGATTCTTTGGCAAAAGCACACAATCCGCAAGTAAGAGTTGTTTTTTATATGACTTGGGGATACAGATATGGCGATCCGATGAATTGTCCTTACTTTGAGCCGTTCTGCACCTTTGAGGGAATGGGAAATCGTTTGAAAGACAACTATCTGAAAATGGCTCGCGATTTCTCTTCCGAAGTTTCGCCGGTCGGTGCTGCTTGGATGGAATCGATAGCAACAGATTCCACAATAGTGTTACACTCTTCCGACAATTCGCATCCAAATGTAAACGGAAGTTATTTGGCGGCTTGCTGTTTTTATGAGACTATTTTCAAAGAACGAATCGAAGAGGCATGGAAACCAAACAATGTTTCGCAAGAAATTGCTCAATACTTGCAGGGCATAGCCAACAGAGTTGTTTTTGAAAGACTTCAAGAATGGGACTTTACTCAAAACAACTCATCGCTCGAACCTGAGAAAGAAAGCACGATTGAGGACTTCGATGCCTTTGTTCAAAACAACGAAATCATAATCAACACTCGCAACATATCGGGACAAACAAGCGTCGAATTGATTGCAAGCGATGGAAGAACGCTATCAAAACAAACGTATTCTTTGAGCAAAGATGAACAAATCAAACTGAGACTTACCGAAAGCATATCGGGCGTTTGCATTGTCAGACTTTGCCACAATTCGGACTGTATCGGCAAAAAGATAATCGTTATCAGATAAGAATTTAACGAAACGAAGAAAGAATTTTCTGAATCTTTGTTTTAATTTTCTGTTTCTTGATTTCAGTAAATTGAAACAAAGATTCATTTTTTTGAAACTTGATTTGACTAAAATAATTCTTAACTTTGTAAATTCATAATCAAGAATCGTATGGCAAAGGTTGGAATATTAAATATAGGAGATGAGCTTTTAATCGGTCAAGTCATAAATACTAACGCTGCCGATATGGCAAAAATACTCAACAACAATGGTTTTGATGTTTACAAAAGCATTGTATGTTCGGATAATGCCGAAAGTATAAGAACAAATCTTCGGAATCTTATTTGCGAAACAGATATTGTTTTGATTACAGGAGGTTTGGGACCTACGAAAGATGACATTACAAAAAAGATTTTGGCAGAAGAATTTGACTCGGTTTTGATTACAGATTCTCAAGTACTTGAACATGTTGAACAATACTTTACAAAACGAGGTCTGCCCTTTACCGAGACAAATCGCGAACAAGCCTTGGTTCCCGACAAATGCCAAGTTATTTTCAACAATGTGGGAACGGCTCCGGGAATGTGCTTTAATAAGGATGGCAAAATCATAATCTCTATGCCCGGAGTGCCGTTTGAGATGCGTTTTATGATGAATAAAGTAATCGATATCATAAAAAAACATTTCGATAGCGAAACAATAGAACACAGAACCTTGCTTTTGAGTGGAATAGGAGAAAGTTTTCTTTCTGATATGTTGGAGGATTTTGAGGCGAATCTGCCGAGCAATATCTCTCTTGCTTATCTTCCGAAAGGCGGAACGTTGCGTTTGAGACTTACCGTCAAGGGCAAAGACAAGCAAGCGGTGATTGATTCTGCCGATAGTTATTGTGCGGATTTGCGAAAGAGGGTTGATGAATATTTTATGGGATTCGATAGCGACAACATCGCTCAAACGCTTGGCAAACGCTTAATTGAACGCAAGGAAACGATAACAACGGCTGAGAGTTGTACGGGAGGTAATATCGCACACTTGATTACGCTTGTTGCAGGCAGCAGTCGATACTACAAAGGCAGTATTGTAAGCTATGCAAATGAGGTAAAGGAAAATATGTTGGGCGTTCAAAAGAAAAGTCTTGAAGAATTTGGAGCAGTAAGCGAAGAGGTGGTAAGGCAAATGGCTGAAGGAGCAAGAAAACTAATGAAGACAGATTATGCGATTGCAACCTCCGGAATAGCAGGACCCGATGGCGGAAGCGACGAAAAGCCGATTGGAACGGTTTGGATTGCGGTTTCGGG
>DEPP01000122.1:5981-8511 GCA_002358835.1 Bacteroidales bacterium UBA3389 | reverse complement strand
GGGAAAGTGCGTCGCAAAGAAATTTTTGTTTAACACAACCCGCGAAAACTTTATAGAACGCACATCGAATCAGGCAATATTGATGTGTTTGGAAGTACTAGCGTCAAAGTATAAAGACTGATTTGCTCTTTATCTCGTTTCTTTTGCGTAACTTTGTCGAAAATTAGATTGAATCGGCTATTTGACGTAATATGAAGAAGATTATAAGGTTCGTTCTCCGCAGAATACCAAGACGTATTTTGCAAAGGTTTGTCAGATTTGCAATGCTGTGTTGCAAGCCTTTTTATTTGGGAAACAAAAAAGAATGTCCCGTATGTGGGAAACATTACAGAAAGTTTCTGCCTTACGGCTATGTTGTATCGAGAGAAAATGCCTTATGTCCGAATTGCCTTGCGTTGGAACGCCATCGCCTTTTGTGGTTATTCTTACAAGAGAAAACCAATCTTTTTACAGCGAATCTGTCTTTTCTTCATATAGCTCCCGAAATTTGTTTCATCGATAAATTCAAAAAACTCAATAATCTGAATTACAAAACTGCTGATTTGGAAAGTCCTTGGGCAGATATACATTTGAATATCGAAGAGATGCCTTTGGAGGATTCAAGTTTCGATGTCCTTATGGCAAATCATATTTTGGAGCATGTTGAACATCTTGACAAGGCATTGAGCGAAATTTACAGAGTTTTGAAAGTTGGCGGATGGGCAATCTTACTTTCTCCTATCAATCCAAAGAGAGAAACAACCTATGAAGACGCTTCGATTACCGATCCTTTGGAAAGAGAAAAACATTTCGGACAAAAAGACCATGTAAGAGAGTTTGGAAGAGATTACGCACAGGTTTTAGCATCGGCAGGCTTTGAAGTAGAAGAATCAGACTTTGCATCTACCCTTTCAAAAGAAGTTTTGGAGAGAATGTCTTTGGCAAGCGAAGATGTTTCTAATATTGTAAATCATATATTCGTTGTACATAAACCAAAGATATGAAGATTGTTTTAATCGGTACGGCATATCCTTACAGAGGAGGTTTGGCTTCATTCAACGAAAGACTTATGGAACAATTTCGTTCCGAAGGAGAAGATGTTGAAATTCAAACTTTCACTTTGCAATACCCCTCTTTTCTTTTTCCGGGTAAAACTCAGTACAGCGAAAGCAAGGCTTCGCACAAATTTAACATCGTTCGAAGTGTAAATTCTATCAATCCGTTTTCTTGGATCAAGGTAGGGAGAAAACTCAAAAGAGAAAAGCCCGACATTGTTCTAATAAAATATTGGTTGCCTTTTATGGCTTCTTGCTTTGGTTTCATATCTCGAATAATCAAATCAAACAAACACACAAAAATCATAGCGATTGCCGATAATATAATCCCCCATGAGAAAAGATTTTTCGACAATTGGCTGACTAAATACTTTGTAAAGTGTGTCGATTGTTGGATTGCTATGAGCAAAAGCGTACTTGATGACATCAATATCTTCAACAAAACTGTTCCAAAAAAACTAATGCCGCATCCTTTGTTTGATAACTTCGGACAAGCAGTCGAAAAAGCGGAAGCACAAAAGCGTTTGAATCTTGATTCTCAAAAGATAAATCTCTTGTTTTTCGGTTTGGTCAGAGAATACAAAGGTCTGGATTTGTTATTGGAAGCTTTGAGCGACGAAAGATTGAAACAAATGCCTTTATACCTCACTGTGGCAGGAGAATTCTATGATAACTACAAAAAATACGAAGATTTGGTTGAGCAACTTGGCTTAAAAGAAAGAGTAAGTATGCAAAACAAATTTGTGGAAGACAATGAAGTTGTGAATTATTTTTGTTCTACAGATTTGGTCGTGCTTCCTTATAAATCGGCTACTCAAAGCGGAGTTACACAGATTGCATTCCATTTCTCAAAACCAATGCTTGTTACATGCGTTGGAGGATTACCTGAAATCGTTGCTGATGGCAAAAGCGGATATGTATGTTTGCCAGAGGCGAAAAGCATAGCAGATTGTCTGATTGACTTTTGTACAAATCGGAAAGACTTCTCGGAAAGTCTGGAAGAAGAAAAGCAACGTTTCGCTTGGGACAAAATGACTGCGGCAATACGACTTTTATATAATGAATCTAAAATACATAACTCAAAATGATAATTAGAAGCAAGGCTCCTTTAAGATTGGGTTTGGCAGGTGGCGGAACAGACGTTTCACCTTTTTCAGACATTTACGGTGGTTGCATATTGAATGCCACTATCAGCCTTTTTGCTTATTGCGATATAATACCTCGCAATGACAACCGCATAGTGATGATTACCGAAGACAGAGGAGAAAGATTCGAATCCGAAAGTATGAAAGAACTTCCTTTGGATGGAAATCTGGATATATTGAAAGCAATTTACAATCGTGTGGTAAAGGATTTTGATTTGCCACCTTTGTCATTCGAACTGCACACCTTTGTCGATGCTCCTGCCGGTAGCGGATTGGGAACCTCATCCACTTTGGTTGTTGCGGTGCTTGGTGCGTTTGTTCAATGGTTACGCCTGCCGCTTGCAGAGTATG
>DEPP01000122.1:0-5957 GCA_002358835.1 Bacteroidales bacterium UBA3389 | reverse complement strand
GATAGAGAGAATCGACCTTCGCCTTGCAGGAGGCAAACAAGACCAATATGCGGCAACATTCGGAGGGTTCAATTTTATGGAATTTTACGCCGAGAACAAAGTTATAGTAAATCCACTTCGAATAAAAGAATCGATAATGAATGAATTGTCGAGAAATCTTGTTTTGTTTTACACATCTACTTCGAGAAGTTCTGCCGATATAATCGAAAGGCAACAAAAGAATGTAGTTGCTAACAACACTCAATCTATCGAAGCAATGCAACAACTCAAAAAGCAGGCTGTTCTAATGAAAGAGGCACTTTTGAGAAACGAGTTAGACAAAATCGGAGACATATTAAACCTTGGCTGGGAGTATAAAAGACAAATAGCAAAAGGCATAAGCACCGATTTATTCGAAGATGTGTACAAAGCAGCCTTGAATGCAGGAGCAAGAGGCGGTAAAATCTCGGGAGCAGGTGGCGGAGGCTATATTTTCTTCTATTGTCCCGACTGCGTAAGATACAAAGTTATTGAGGCATTAAGCAATTTCGGCGGAAAAGTAAGACGATTCGAATTTACAAAACAAGGATTGCAAACATGGCAGATATAAACGAGATAAACGAAGCTATAATCCTTTGCGGTGGAAAGGGAACAAGACTCAAAGAAGTGGTCAATGATGTCCCCAAGCCTTTGGCTCCGATTGACGGGATTCCGTTTCTAAGCATTTTGATGAAGTATTTGAAAGCACAAGGCATAGAAAGAGTAATTCTCGCAACAGGATATATGCACGAAAAGATAGAAAACCTTTACGGCAATTGCTATGAAGGAATGGAAATCGTTTATTCGATTGAGCATAATCCGCTTGGCACAGGTGGAGCAATCGCAAATGCTTTGAGGAAAATCAAGAGCGAAAATGTCCTCGTTTTGAACGGCGATAGCGTAATCAAGTTTCAGCTTAATGAAATCAAGAAACAATTTGGCGAAATCAAGAAACAATTTAGCGAAATCAAGTTTCATTCTTTGCTGATTTTGAAGCCAATGGAGAGGGTTGAAAGATACGGAGCTGTAAAAACGTTTGAAAACAGAGTAACCGCATTCGAAGAAAAATCATTCAAAGAACAATGCCTTATAAACACGGGAGTGTATATATTAAATAAGGGAATATTCAGCGATAAAGCAGAAAACGAAGTATTTTCTTTCGAGAAAGATTTCTTGGAAAAAGAAGTTGAAAAAGGAAGTCTTTTCGGCATGGAATGCAACGGCTTTTTCATTGATATAGGAGTGCCTGAGGATTATGCGGCAGCTCAAAACAATCTAATAAAACAATTAAATCAGTAATCAAAATCACAACATACAGATATGGATATAAATATTGCAAGCGGAATCGGTGGAAAGCAAGAAATCAGAGTTGAACAAAAAGATACCGCTATAGTCTATGGCTCGGGGGATGTGGAGGTTTTTGCAACTCCTGCAATGATAGCGTTAATGGAAATGACGGCTAACGAATCCGTAAAGGCGTTATTGCCACAGGAATGTATAAGTGTTGGAATCGAAATCAACGCAAAGCATATCAAAGCCTCAAAAGTCGGCAGTCTTATCACATGTGAGAGCTTTTTAAGCAAGGTTGAGGGTAAAAGATTATCGTTTAACATCATTGCTTACGATGAAGAAGGCAAAATAGGCGAAGCAACACACAACAGAGTCATTGTAGAAAAAGATAAATTCTTATCAAAACTGTAATCGGAGGGAAAGATAACTATGGAAGATAACAAAAAATTCAACATGATCGCCAAAACGATGTTTGGCTTGGAAGAGGTATTGGCAAAAGAGTTGGAAGCAATCGGAGCAGAGAACATAAACGTGTTATGTAGAGCGGTAAGTTTCGAAGGAGATATGACTTTGCTTTATCGTGCCAACTATTGCTTGCGAACAGCCTTGACAATATTGCGTCCTATTAAAGTTTTCGAGGCAGATAACGAACACGAACTTTACCAAAACATATATTCGATAAAATGGGAGAAGTATATGAACTGCGATGCTAAGATATACATCGACCATTCTGTGAACAGCAGCATATTCAAACACTCACTCTACGCAGCGCAAAAAACAAAGGATGCGATATGCGACAGATTCCGTAAAATGTTTAACCAACGCCCTTTGGTGGATAAAGATAATTACGACATCAAATTAAATCTTCACATCTATGAAAACATGGTTACGATTTCGTTAGACTCATCAGGGGACAGTCTTCACAAAAGAAACTATCGAAAAAACAACGGACAAGCTCCACTGAATGAAGTTACGGCAGCCGGATTGATACAATTGAGCGGTTGGCAAAAAGATTGCAACTTTTTCGACCCTATGTGCGGAAGCGGAACCTTGTTGATAGAGGCGGCAATGTATGCTTACAATATCCCTGCTCAATATTACAGAAAACGTTTCGCATTCAAAAAATGGTCAGACTTCTCATTGCCGGAATGGAAGCGTGTTCAAGAAGAAGAAAATAAAAAGATACAAGATTTCGACTACCTTATATGCGGCAGCGATGTGTCTCAGAGCGCTGTAAACGAAGCAATGGAGAACATAACTCACACAAAACTTCACAAAGACATAGATGTGGAAAGATGTGCTATCGAAGAGCAAATGCCACCTGAAGGAAAAACACTCATAATTACCAATCCGCCATACGGAGAGCGAATCGAGGTAGAAGACATCATTGCTTTATATGAACGAATAGGCAATGCGTTCAAATCCAAATACGAAGGCAACACTGCTTGGGTAATATCTTCGGATTTCTTTGCTTTGAAAAAAATCGGACTAAAGCCGAGCCGAAAAATCACGGTTTACAATTCCAATCTCGAATGCAGGTTCTGTAAATTCGACTTATATCATGGTAGCAAGAAAATGAGCAAACAATAAAACAAAAAGAGGAACTCAAAAACAAGTTCCTCTTTTTCTTTTCCTCAAAAAAGGTTTCTTATTTATATTCCTTACATTCGATTTCATTGTTTAGGAACATAGTCGCATTCATTGCCAAAGCTCCCATTTCGTCTTCGCCTGCGTAAATTTCAACAGGGGCAATGAATTTAACTCTTTCTATAACTTCTTCATCAAAAGGCTTACCATAAGCAATTCCTCCGGTCAAAATGATTGCATCAACCTTTCCGTTCAATACTGTAGCTGCTGCACCGATTTCCTTAGACACTTGATATGCCATTGCAGATTGATAGAACGCATGTTCTTTGCTTCCTTCTTTTGCTTTAACTTCAACTTCGTAAGCATCGTTTGTGCCAAGATAAGCAACGAATCCACCACCTCCGACAATCATTTTCTTAACCTCAGCCTTTGTATATTCGCCTGAGAAGCAAATATCCACAACTTCGTTTACAGGCAATGAGCCGGTTCTTTCAGGAGAGAAAGGACCCTCTCCATCCAATGCCTGATTAACATCTATCACCAAGCCGTTTCTGTGAACTCCAACGCTCACACCACCGCCAAGATGCACAACAATCAAGTTCAAATCCTCATACTTCTTACCGTGATCTTTTGCATATCTTCTTGCAATAGCCTTTTGGTTCAAAGCATGGAATATACTCAAACGAGGGAATTTTGGATGTCCGCTCACTCTTGCCAAATCGTGCATTTCATCCACAACAACAGGGTCTGCGATGATTGCAGGCACTCCATCCAAAGTAGAAGCGATGTCATGAGCAATCAAACCTCCCAAGTTGCAAGCGTGTTGTCCTGATACTCCCTTTCTTAAGTCTTCCAACATGGCTTCGTTTACGCCCCATACTCCCGAAGAGATAGGTTTTACCAATCCACCTCTACCAACAATAACCTTGAAGTCCTTAACATCAAATCCTGCTTGAGCAACCTCAGCAAGTATTATCTCTTTACGAAACTCATATTGAGCCGCTATGCAATCAAATTTTGCAATCTCTTCAGCCGAATGCTTGATATTCTTTACAAACAGCTGTTCTTCTTCATTATATACGGCTATCTTGGTTGATGTAGAACCGGGATTGATAGCCAAAATCAACTTTCTTGAATCCATATCTTAAATTTATTATTTGTTATTCTACCCTTGTTTGATTCTGCAAAGATAATGCAAATCTTTATTTCTCACAAATATAGTGTTACTTTTTCCTTGCAAATTTGCGTTTTGAACTACCGAGTTACCTTTTTTATTTTTAACTTTTCGAGTTCGGATTTCCTTTCTCTGCTTATCCTCAGACTTTCTTTTGCTTTTTGAATTGCTTTATTATGAGTCCACGCATCAAGTCTTTGCTTGCTGATAAACGCATAAGCACTATCATACTGCTTTACAAGAGCTGTCGCAAAATACCAAGCCTGCATCATTTTTATGTAATAATCCTTGCCCTCAACTGCAGATACCCATTCGAAATATTCTTCTTTGAACTCATCATCTTCAAGATAGTACCGCATAAGATTAAGCATACCGAATCTGCATTCATAAACCTTTGGTGAGAAAATCCATTTCCTTACACTCGTTATCAGTTTATCAGTATTGTTTTTGAAACATCGCGGATTGAAAGAATCACAGCTCGCCCAGTTGTCTATATGCGGAAGGATTTTTTCTGTTTTCTCTATACACTTGTCATAATCCGTTATCTGCTCGATAAGAAACGTGTGCAGATTGTCCTCTTCGAAATAACTATGAGGAAGATTCGCCATAAATTCTTCGGCTTGTGCGGTGGCATGTATTTGTTTTGCATATTTTCTTAGCACAGGCGTACGAATACCTATTATCTTTTCCGGAGCAATATTCGGAATGAGCTTGGCAACAAACAGTTTGTAGTTTTCATCTCTAAGCTTCAACAGATCATCTCTTATCATCTCAATGCTTTTTAGAGCAAAGATAATATTTTTTCGATGAAAAGAACTATCGCTGTTTTGAATTGTTTACATCTTTGATAAAAACAAAAAAACATTATGCCATGAAAAAATTATCATTTATTATTGTCTGTCTTTGCATCTTCGCAAGCACAGAATCGTTTACACAAACACACGAAAAACGCAACGGATTCATTTCGACAGCAGGCTTCTCGATGGGATTTTTCGACAAAACGTCTCAACTAAACACCGTAATACGAGAGCATTATCCGCAATACATCGACTTCAACCCCGTTTTGCAGACAGGATTCACTCTCGGATTCGGCTATTATTTTATGAACAGATTTTATGTCTTGACCGAAAGCTATGCCTCTTCGGCTCCTGCGGTCGGAATTCACGACAATCAATATTCCGAACTGCGAAGCTATGGCAGCAAACTGAAAATCGGATATGTATTTTGGAGACACAAAAACTTCGACTTCGAAATCTCGACAGGAATAGGCGGACAGTACAACAGCTTTTTGCATACCACAAAAATCGACAGAAGTAGCAACAGACCAGAATTAGCTCTCAACTCTATAAATACCGTAATGCCGATCGGGTTTACTTGGTGGATATACAAAAACGGCGTGGCGAGCATGGGGAATAATGCAGTCGGCATAAGCATTGACTATAACATAACCCTGCACAAAGGAAAAACAACGGTAACAGGCTTTAGCGACAAAACGTCTTTTCCAAACATATCGAGCAATCTTCTTTGGCTGAGCATCGTTCTAAAGATGTGATGTAATAAACTTTTCTTTATTTCTGTTCGATGTTAATTCTATTTTGTAGGTTTGAACATTGACATAAATCATTATTGATTTTCACTTATAGAAATCCTGTAAAAATCCATCAAACAACCGAACCAACTTTAGGAGTTTCAGAAAGGCAAAAACAACTCTTTGTTTCAAGAAATTGTTTCTTGATTTCAATAAAATAAAACAAAGATTCAGAAAATTGTTTCTTTGTTTTATCGGGACATATCCCCATTCGAAAAAAAACAGTCATTTATTTACACAGATTCAAGTATAGATATGAAAAAAGGGAGAAGCCGAACGGCTTCTCCCTTTGAGTGTTAT
>DEPP01000067.1 GCA_002358835.1 Bacteroidales bacterium UBA3389 | reverse complement strand
GGGGGCAATGGCTTACACAGTAGTTTTGGCTGCAACAGCATCAGACTCGGCTGCGATGCAATTCTATGCACCATTTGCGGGAGCAGCAATCGGAGAATTCTTTAGAGATACAGGTCGTTCTGCATTGGTAGTTTATGATGATTTGAGTAAACAAGCTGTGGCATATAGAGAAGTGTCTTTGCTACTTCGTCGTCCACCGGGACGTGAAGCTTATCCGGGAGACGTATTCTATTTGCACTCAAGACTGCTTGAAAGAGCCGGAAAGATTATCGGAGAGGATAGTGTTGCAAAAGATATGAACGATTTGCCTGAATGCTTGAAGCCAATAGTTAAAGGTGGTGGGTCGCTTACAGCTTTGCCTATCATCGAAACGCAAGCCGGGGACGTTTCGGCCTACATTCCAACAAACGTGATTTCGATTACAGATGGTCAGATCTTCTTGGAAACAAATTTGTTTAACGCAGGTATCAGACCGGCTATTAACGTTGGTATATCGGTATCAAGAGTTGGAGGAAAGGCTCAAATCAAATCGATGAAGAAAGTTTCGGGAACGTTGAAGTTAGACCAAGCCCAATACAGAGAATTGGAAGCGTTCTCAAAATTCGGCTCTGATTTGGATTCAGCAACCAAGTTTGTATTGGAAAAAGGTAAGAGAAACGTAGAGATACTTAAGCAACCGCAATATTCTCCTATGAAAGTGGAACATCAAGTTGCCATCATAGCATGCGGAACCAAAGGTTGGTTGCAAGATATTCCTGTAAACAAAGTCAGAAGTTTTGAAGAAGCATACATATTCCATTTAGAAAATAACGAGAGAGCTTTATTGGATGAGATTAAAGCAGGAAAGATAGATGATGAGGTATTGTCTAAATTGGAGGGTGTTGCAAAGGATATAAGCAGAAAATATAAAGAATAGACTTATGGCAAATTTGAAAGAGATAAGGACGAGAATAGCATCTGTAAGCTCTACACAACAGATAACGAGCGCCATGAAAATGGTCTCTGCTTCGAAGTTGCGTAAATCACAAAATGCAATCATGAAGCTCCGTCCTTACTCATCAAAAATGACGGACATAATAAACAATCTTTGTAGTAGCGAAGTGGAGGATATGCCTCTTGCAAGACAAGGTCAAGTTGATAATGTGTTGCTGATTGTTTTGACATCAAATAAAGGTCTTTGCTCAAGTTTTAACTCAAACATAATTAAGGCTGCCATGCAGAGAGTTGCGTTTTGGCAAAAGCAAGATAAGTACATTAAAATCGACTTGATGAGTTATGGAAAGCGTGGTTCGGACTTCTTTAAGAAGCAAACCTCTTTCGATTATGTTGGAGACAACGATGAAATTTGGGATAACCTTACTTTTGACAAAGTTGCAGAGATTGCCGACTTTCTTATACAATCGTTTATAGATAAAAAATACGATAAGGTTGAGATTATATATAATCAATTCAAAAATGCAGGAACTCAAATCTTGCAATGCGAAGAATATCTTCCGATAACGCTGAATTCTTTTGAAGAATCATCAGAGGCAAAGAAGAATGATTATATTTACGAACCTAATAAGGAAGAGATTATTTCGAGTATAATACCTCAGTCTCTGAAAATGCAACTATTCAAATGCTTTTTGGATTCATTTGCTTCAGAACATGGAGCAAGAATGACTTCAATGCACAAAGCAACTGATAATGCTAATAATTTGTTGAAAGAGTTGAAGTTGACATACAATAAAGCGAGACAAACTGCAATTACGAACGAGATCATAGAAATCTGTAGTGGTGCAGAGGCATTAAACGGATAATAGATGCGTTATAGGGTAGATTTTTTGGTAATAGGATCAGGTATAGCCGGATTAAGTTATGCCTTGAAAGTTGCTCCGTACGGGAAGGTCTGTATTTTGACAAAGGCAAACGCTTCGGAGAGTTCGACAAAATATGCTCAAGGAGGAATTGCCGCAGTTATGTATTCCCCCGATTCTTACGATAAGCACATAAAAGACACCTTAATCGCAGGCGCCGGATTGTGTGATGAACAAAGCGTAAGACTTACAATTACCGAATCAACCGATAGAATCAAGGAATTGATAGAGTGGGGCACTAATTTCGATAAAAAACAGACGGGAGTATATGACTTAGCCAAGGAAGGCGGTCATTCAGAATTCCGAATACTTCACCATCAGGATAACACAGGTTTTGAAATCGAAAGAGCACTTCTTGAAAAGGCTCGTCAGCATCCAAATATTGAGCTGAAGGAAAACCAATATACCATAGATTTAATTACACAACATCACCTGAACGAAGAAGTCAATCGAAGAAGACAAGATATTAAATGTTTCGGTGCGTATGTTATCAATACCGAAATAGGAAGTATAGATACCTATCTTGCAAAGGTAACCATGCTTTGTACAGGTGGAAATGGTAATGTTTATTCCACAACGACAAGTCCTATAATTGCAACAGGAGATGGTCAGGCCATGGTTCATAGAGCAAAGGGACGATTAAAGCACATGGAGTTTGTGCAATTTCACCCAACATCACTGTTCAATCCTCGCGAAAAACCTTCATTCCTTATAACGGAAGCCATGCGTGGAGCAGGAGGAGTGTTGAAGACCTTGGAGGGTGAGAGCTTTATGGAGAAGTATGATTCGAGAGGCTCCTTGGCTCCGAGAGATATAGTCGCAAGAGCAGTCAATAATGAGATGACTAAGCGAGGCGATGAACACGAATATTTGGATTGTCGCGGAGTTAGCAAAGACGAGATAATGAGACATTTTCCTAATATATATGCAAAATGTCTTGAAATAGGAATCAATATCACCAAAGAAATGATTCCGATTGTTCCTGCAGCACATTACGGTTGCGGAGGTATAGAAGTAGATAGCTATGCGAGAACAAGCATTAAGAATCTCTATGCTTCGGGCGAGTGTTCCTGCACCGGACTTCATGGAGCAAACAGATTGGCTTCCAATTCTTTGTTAGAAAGTCTTGTATATTCGCATCGTGCATTTTTAGATTCGAAAGATAAAATATCAAGCATTGATTTCTGTGAAGAAATCCCTGATTGGAATGCAGAAGGCATGGTGTTGAACGAAGAAATCAGCCTTATAACCCAATCGGTTAAAGAGGTACAGCAAATAATGACAAACTATGTCGGAATAGTACGAAGTGATTTAAGACTGCAAAGAGCATTCACCCGAATGGGATTAATATATAAGGAAACAGAAGAACTATATAATCGAAGCGTACTTACACCAAAACTTTGCGAACTTAGAAACCTGATAGCCAACAGTTATCTGATAATAAAGATGGCTCAAGACCGAAAAGATAGTATAGGTTTGCACTATAATATAGACTATCCTGCAAATACGAATCAATAAATCGAACTTGTTGAGAACAGAAAAATCAAAATAGAACGAAGCAATTTAGTTGTCGAAATCAAGTTTTAGAAAAATAAAACGAAGAATCGCGACAACGAAATTGCTTTTTAATTTTCCAAAACCAAGAAAGAATAAATAATAACAATAAAAAATAAGTAGAAAATGAAGAAAACAATGATGACACTTTGCGCCTTAGGACTTATGTTCGCAGGTTGCAGTAAGCAAAGCGGCTCAGACAATCCGTTATTGCAAGAATGGGACACACCATTTCAAACAGCACCATTTGAAAAAATAAAAGTAGAACACTATCTTCCTGCTTTTGAAGCAGCGATAGCAGAGCACGACAAAGAAATCCAAGCAATAATCGACAATGCCGAAGCACCAACATTCGACAATACCATTGCAGCATTGGATTACAGCGGACAAACATTGTCAAAAGTAGCAGGAGTATTCTACAATATGATGGCAGCAAACACATCTGAAGAGTTGCAAAAAGTAAACGAAAAAGTAGGACCGTTAATGGCTACACACTCAGACAATGTCTCAATGAACGCAAAGTTGTTTGAGAAAATCAAAGCAGTATATGACGCAAAAGACTCTCAAAACTACACAGGCGAACAATTAGCCTTGTTGGAAAAAACCTACAACAAATTCGTACGTTCAGGAGCCTTGCTTGACGCAGCAAAACAAGAAGAGTTAAGAAAAGTAAATGCAGAACTTACAAAAGTAGAAGCAAAATT
>DEPP01000008.1 GCA_002358835.1 Bacteroidales bacterium UBA3389 | reverse complement strand
TTTGAATGTAATTTGCTTATCAACGGAATGAACGAGTTTCGCAATATGCTCTTGTCTGAAAATTTACCCACAGAGGATATTGATGACCTACTCATTAAAATCATTGATAAGTGCAAAGATTAAGTGTGGTGATATCATGACTAATATCATTGAAGAGTTTTATTACGGCAATATTGAACCGCAGGAGCTGAATTCTGAACTGTCAGCAACGCTCAAAAAGAAGCTCAGTAAATTGACTGAAAAGGAAGAGCAACTCACCACAAGGCTGAATGACAAGGAAAAAGAACTGTTTCTCAATTATGCAAATGCTTGTATCGAGTTTTCAACTATCAGCAATTCTAACAGTTTTATATCAGGATTTAGACTCGGAGCAAAATTTACATATGATACATTTATTGAAAATACGAAAGGATGAACGAAATGAATATTGAATATAGACGAGTTGGTGACTATAACATACCTAACCTTATACTCCCACCCGAAGAAGCGAATATCACCCTCGGTAAATGGGGAATGTTACATAAAGATTATCTTCTCAAACACAAGAAAGTGGTATTCACAACTTTACTCACTGAAGGAAAACTATGGCAGTATCTTGCTGATATTAATACTCAGGCACAGCAAATGTTTAATACACTTGTCGAGCAGATGAAAGAGGCAGAGAGTGTTACCGAAAAACTGAAAGAAGATAATCAGATGGAATGGGTGCAGAGAATGAGAAATATTCAAGAACGAGCAAAGGAGATTGTGAGTGAGGAGTTAATTTTCAATTGATAACAAAAACAGGTGGTTACAGAAAACCACCTGTTTTCTACTATATGAATCCATCTTGCTCAAAAATTTTTAGTCTATTATAATGTTGTCCTTTCGCTTATACAGTATGACTAAACTTGGAATAAACGAAACAACCATAAGCACAAACACGCTTAGTACAACGAACAGATAATCACTTTGCGTAAAGTAATGCGTTATTGTGCCTAAAATATTGAAGCCCTTTTTAATTATCAACCATGTCATTGGTACGGATAATGTAGCTCCGATGGAGAAAGCCGCTACTAACTGTAGGAGCAGGGATGCTATCAGTTTTCGGAAACTCAAGCCGTTGATTCGATAAAGTGTGTATGTCGAAAGGCTCAATCTTGTCTTTATAACAAGCTGAATTAGAAGCATCGTAAAGGTTACTACTGTTAGTATGACCATAAATGTTACGGCGAAAATAGCCACAAGCAGATTGTAGATCTTATACGTCCTAACATCACTTGACCAATTCTCAAATGTCATATTGGGGTAATCAAGACCCAATACTTGCAGTTCTTTCGCAATTAGCGTGTTGTTTGCATCAATATCGGTATAAATGCTAACTACGCTGTAAGTGGCGGGGATTCCCAACTCGTCCAATGCTTCATTTGCAGTCAGAACCGAACAAGCAGCTCCGGCTCTGCTTGAAATGAGTTTACCATCGGTACTGCGGATAATAGCGCCGATTTTTACCGTTACATCCTTTCGGTAAAACAAAGATATATCCGATTCTGCGACGCCGCCGTTTAACGGCTCGTCCGTAAGCAATCCCGAAAGTGTGATTTCATCACCGACCTTAAACTGTGTCATATTGATTGCATCCGGATCGTCATACTCTGCAGGGATAATTCCTCTTAGTATGGTTCCGCCAAAATCCTGCTCCGTTATTTTGTATGCGGGAACACGGAGAATGACTTCTTCTCCCGACATTATCTTGTCTATGTTGATTTCGCCCTCAATAACAGATGCCTTTAACTCTTCCAAACTTTGCTGGCTATATCCGACGATCTCGCTGCATATCAACACATCGTCATCTGCATATTGGAATGTATCCCAAATGAGATTATAATTGTTGATTTGCATAAATGTTTCCATACTATATCTGCCATCGGGCATCGAGTCGGAACCATCAAAATACGTGTCAATGCTGTCGGCTTTTACAAGGAGATTCATTTTTTGATTCTCTCTGTATGATAAAATCTTCGACACTCCCGGAATGGATGCAACGGAATCAATAAGGTCTTGGTCAGCTCCGTTCTTTTCGTAATTGTTTGTAAAAAGCAAGGGGGTGATCTGTTCTCCCGTGACTTTATCCGTAAGAGGGGGTGCGTTGATCAGTTTTGAGGCAAACTGAAAGTCATAATCATTTTCTACATAGTTTGAATTTGTTTCTGTTACATCCTCGGTAAAATAATTTTTATATGCGATTCCGTAGGACAATAACGTACACGACAATGAAATCAGCAGTACAATCGCTATAATTGCTTTGCGATTTTTGAACATATCCAATTTGAATATGCTGATTCTTGCCTTCGTGTTTTTATAATGTCTTCCGCTTACCTCACTGTCAAGTGCAGTCTGCTTTACGATGTTTGCTGCATAGATTGTAAAAGCGATAATAAACCCTACGCAAAGGGACAGTATCAGTGACGTGTTCAACTGCATATTGAAATCAAATACCGGAGAACTGTATTCATTATTCAGAAGAAGATGCAGACAAGCCTTTGATGCAAAGAAACTGAGTACACTTCCCACCGCAGCGCCAATGATTAAAATACAAATCATTTCGAACATAAGAATAAAGAAAATACTTCCTTTGTTCATACCGAGCAAGAGGTAGTTGCGGATTCTTGCAAGAAGCTTCGTCTTGTTCATAATCAAAATCGTTGTTACGATCAATAACGATATTACATACATCAAGACCATAAAACTCTGAGGAATGGAGAAATTCTCACTTACATCAAAAGATTTATTGCTTGAAAACAGCCTTGTTGTATCATCATTGGAATTAACGATTTCCGCTTCTTTAATGATAACAATTTGTTGTGTGATACTGTGGGTTTCTTCAAAAACTTGTTCAAGACGGTTTTGGGTGATAAACGCATTGACAGGAGTAATGTTGTCCTTTATCTGCAACTCACCACGGGGCCATAATCTTCCGAAGTCATTTACGATTCCGCACAGAGAATACGTTTGATTTTCAATGGTAATTTCCTGCCCGACACTATAATTTCCTAATTCTTGTGCGATACCTTCAGTCAACGCAATTTCATTGTCGGTTTCCGGCAGGCGACCTTCTTTTATGCTTATACAACCGATCCGTATTGCTTCGGAGTCTGCAAAGCCTAAGTTGAGACTTTTGTTTCCTTCCAAGGGTAAGGTTTTAGCCGTATAGAACACACCATAACTTTCGTATCTGTAATTGGGCAGTAGTCCCTCAAATGTTTCATCGGTGAATGCTGATAATTCCGACACCTGCTCCCGATAATAAATTTCATCAAAGATTCCGTAAACGGCTGTTCTTTGGTCTTTAACGGTCGCAATAATACTGTTTGTTGTGTTATACAGAAACATAGGAACAAGCGTCAGAATACATATCGCTATGAGCAAAAGCTTGTTTCCGCTGTTTTTTCTGAGCAGACTTTTTGCAGATATTTTAATAAGACCTAATGTATGTTTCATTTCTGCACCTCACGCTCCAACCTTCCGTCACTCATTCTGTAAACTGTATGAGCAATTTTCAGCCATTCAAGATCGTGAGTTACAATGACATAGGTTTGCCCTTGTTCTCTATTGGTACGCTTCACAAATGCCATCAGTTTGTTTCCTGATTCAAGATCAAGATTACCGGTTGGCTCGTCTGCAAGAATAATGGAAGGTTCCATAAGTAAAGCACGTGCAACGGCGGTACGCTGTCTTTCACCGCCGGATAACTGTGTCGGGTAAAAATTGCGTCTTTTACCCAAGTCCAAAATGTCAAGCAGTTCCTTTTCTCTTTTGGTGTTGTACGGCTTGCCTGCAATATCAAACGGCAGTCTAATATTATTTATGACGGACAATTCGTTGATCAGATTAAAATTCTGATAAATAAAACCGCACTTTTGATTTCGGATTCTTGCCCTTTCCTTTTCGCTCAGAGCATAAAGATTTTTGCCGTCTAACAGCACCTCGCCCGAATCCGGTACAATAAGACCGCCGAGAACATTCAAAAGGGTGCTTTTGCCCGAACCGCTTTTTCCGATAACAACGACAATTTCGCCCTTCTTGATTTCCAAAGTCGTGCTTTTAAGAGCGTGAACTTGTGCGTTTCCGATTTTGTAGCTTTTGGATATGTTTTTTACAGTCAGTATCCTATCCATAATTATCACTCCTTGAATTAGAAAAAAATGACCCTGCTATCGTTAATAGCAAGGTCATTTTAACATTCAAATATCAAGAAAATATCATAAATCAAAAACTATTTGCAGAAAAATGAGGCAATTACACACGCTCCGGTAGTGGAATTGTTTGTAAGTTTCAATGCGCCATTATGCTTTTCGCATAGTATTTTGCATAGGTACAATTCGATCTCATCCCCCAAATGCGTAAAAGGAAATCAACAAGCGTTCAGTTGCTAACCGAACTCATAGGAATTTCACCTCTGCCGGGTACTCCTCCAGCTCCGTAGAGAAGTATCATTATCCTTCTGACTGTCATCGCCGT
>DEPP01000057.1 GCA_002358835.1 Bacteroidales bacterium UBA3389 | reverse complement strand
GCTTTGGAGCACTCAAAGGTAATGATACATCAGCCACTTGGCGGAGCAGAAGGACAAGCCTCAGATATAGAGATTGCAGCAAGGGAAATATTGAAGACAAAACAAGAATTATATTCCATAATCTCAAAACACAGCGGACAACCAATTGAAAAGATAGAAAAAGATGGAGACCGCGATCATTGGCTTTCAGCACAAGAGGCATTGGAATATGGAATGATAGATGAGATTCTTACAAGGAACAAATAAAAAACTTCGTTTCGCTTTTCTAAAACGAAGAAAGGATTTCTTGAAATCAAGTTTCAGTAAATTAAAACGAAGTTTTAGAAAAGCCATTCTTGAATCGGATAAAACAAAAGGAACAAAGGGTATTTTCAGTCCTTTGTTCCTTTTTATTTTGTCTTAGAATAAGCAACGGCTAATCCTCAATCCAAGTTGCGTACATAGGATATGCGTCCGATATTCTTTTGACTGTGCCTTCTAATCTTTCGGGATCGATTGTCTTTACTTTCTTTGCAGGTGTTCCTGCATAGACACAGCCCGCTTCACAGTGAGTATTCTCCAACACAACGGCACCTGCGGCAATTATAGTGTTGCTTTCCACCACCGCTCCGTCCATTACGATTGCTCCCATGCCGATTAAGACATTGTCTTTTATGGTACAGCCATGCACAATGGCATTATGAGCTATCGAAACTCTGTTTCCAATCGTTGTTGGTGCAGTTTCGTATGTGCAATGCACGATTGCTCCGTCTTGAACATTGACATAGTCTCCCATAATTATCTTATGCACATCTCCTCTGACAACTGAGTTGAACCAAAAGCTGCAATGCTTTCCGGTTTCCACATCTCCAACTATCGTAGCATTGTCTGCAATGAAGTTATCTTCGCCAAATTTAGGTCCGACGCCCTTTACCTTTTTTATAACAGCCATATAATAATATTGTATTTAAGTTTCAGAATAGGTTTACACTATAAAGATTTCCAAAATCTCCATATTAGGTTGAGGTTGTATGAAAGTAGCTTGACAAACCGCAGGAATCAACATCGCCTCACCTGCTCTCATAGGAATGCGTCCGCTTTCTGTCTCGATGAAACCGCCTCCGCCAACACAGAAATAAATAACAAAGGAATCCAAAGCCGAATAATCTTTCTTCAAACCTTGGAAACAATGAATGTGATTCACCGTAAAGAAAGGTGTTGTCAGCATATTGTTGGTCTTATCCGTATGATAGTGATAATGGACCTTGCCACTGCGCTTCTGACCTTTCAAATTCAAAACCTGCAAAGACTCTTCCATGTGAAGCGTTCTTGATTTCCCGTTTTCATCTACACGTCCCCAATCATACAAACGATAAGTCGTATCACTGCTTTGCTGAACTTCGGCAACCATACAGCCTTTTCCCAAGCTGTGAACCAAGCCGGCAGGAATGTAAAACAAGTCTCCGCGTTCCACTCTCTCACAATTTAACACTTCAATCAAGTTGTTTTCCCTCACTCTGTTGATTACTTCCGCCTTTGTCATATTTTTGTTCCACCCATTGAAGAGTTGAGCATCTTTATCCGCCTGTAAAACATACCACATCTCGTTTTTGCCGTTTCCAAGTCCGTTTCGCTCTGCGTAGTCGTCATCAGGGTGTACCTGAACAGAGAGATTGTCGTTTGCATCTATGATTTTTAACAACAAAGGGAAGTCTGTGCCGAATTCGGCGTAGTTTTCCTCACCCAAAAGCTCATCTGTGTACATCTCGATTACTTCTTCCAAAACTGCTTCCGCCAAAAAACCGTTTGCAACCACCGTTTCCTGCTCGCGTAAGCCCGAAAGACACCACAATTCCCCACAAGAAGGAAGCGGAGAGTAATCTACACCTAATTCTGTTGCTATTTTATTTCCGCCCCACACTCTTTGCTTAAAAAGGGGAAGAAATTTCAACGGATATATACCTTGTTCCATATCTCTAAAATCTTTTTTGCAAAATTATGAATTTCCAAGAGAATGACTCCAAATCTAAAAGAAAAAACGTTCGATTAGGTAATGTCGGTTTCAAAACCAAGAATGGAAAAGTCTATAAGAAGAAAAAACGGTACTTGTAATAATTTGATAATTAGGATTGTTTGCCTGGTGAGAAATATATCTTTATTTTAGAAAAATGAATCTTTGTTTTAGTTTTTTCTTTCTTGATTTCGTTGGATTCTTTTCAAGAGTTATTTTGGCGATAAAAAAGAGTTTTTTCTTTGTTGTTTTGAAAAAAATGCCTATCTTTGCACTGATTCTTTATGCATATAGAGAAGAAAAAGGATTGTTTTAAGAGTGGTTTCCCTGTATAAGTGATTGAGTTGTAATTATTTATAATATACAAGGGTGAGTTATAGGAATATTCGCACCAGATATTAAAGGTGAAAACTCTTCTCAAATTTCAGCTGTTATGAGTTCGAATCAAGAAATTCCAGAGTGGTTTGTAATGAATGTTTACGCCTTTAATATTCATAAAGCTGAAGAGGCATTGAAAGGAAAAAACGGATTGCCTTGCTTTATCCCTAAGAAGTATGCCCTACGTACTTATTTTGGAAAGACAAAACGAGAATTGGTCCCTCTGATTTCCAATATGGTCTTTGTTTATGCAACCTATAAGCAAGTACAATCTTTTCAATATCCTTTTTCTTTTATCGGTTTTGCAACCACTTTGCGAGATGGTAGGCGTACTCCTTTGATTGTACCTAAGTGGCAAATGGAAAGTTTTATCAAGGTCGTTTCACACAATGATGAAGATTTGACCTACTATAAACCGGACGAAATAGAGTTGCAAAAAGGTGAGTATATAAGAATCATAGGCGGTAAATTCGATGGCGTTAAGGGACAATTGGTTCGCATAAAAGGCAAAAGAGCAAAGCAACTTGTGGTTACAATTCCCGGAATATTGTCAGTGGCAACCGTTTGCGTGGAGCCGGAGTATATTCAAAGGCTTTCGAAAGAAGAATTTATACAAGAAAATCAATAATTGAAATAACTTAGTTTTTATTATGAAAATTGCAGTAGCAGGCACAGGATATGTAGGTTTGTCAATATCTATTTTGTTATCACAATATAGTGATGTTACTGCGGTAGATATAGTTGAGGAAAGAGTAAATCTAATAAACAACAAAAAATCACCAATACAAGACGACTATATCGAAGACTACTTGGCAACAAAACCATTACAACTACAAGCAACTTTGGATTGGGAAAATGGATACAAAGATGCAGAATTTGTAGTAATAGCAGCACCTACAAATTATGATACTCACAAGAACTTCTTTGACACAAGTGCAGTGGAAGATGTAATAGGAAAAGTATTGAAAGTGAATCCCACTGCAATAATGGTAATAAAGAGTACCATACCTGTTGGATATACAGAAAGCGTAAGGAAGAAGTTTAACACAAATAACATAATCTTTGCACCGGAATTTTTAAGAGAAAGTAAAGCACTATATGATAATCTATATCCGTCAAGAATAATAGTAGGCTATGACCAAAACGACAAAACCTTAGAAGCGAAAGCAAAACAATTTGCAGAACTAATACGAGAAGGAGCGATAGAGAAAAATGTGCCAATGCTATATATGGGTAGTACAGAGGCAGAAGCAGTAAAACTATTTGCAAACACATACTTGGCACTAAGAGTTAGTTACTTTAACGAATTAGACACATACGCAGAACTTAAAAATCTAAATACACAAGACATAATAGAAGGGGTTTGTCTTGACCCAAGAATAGGAAATCACTACAATAACCCAAGTTTCGGATACGGAGGTTATTGCTTGCCAAAAGACACAAAACAATTGCTTGCAAACTATGAAGACGTACCACAAAATATGATGAGTGCAATAGTAGAGAGCAATCGTACAAGAAAAGACTTCATTGCAGACCAAGTGTTGAAAATGGCTGGATACTATGATTACTACAATAGAGGCGACTATAATCCACAAGAGGAAAAACAATGCGTGATAGGAGTATATCGATTGACAATGAAATCGAACTCCGACAACTTTCGTCAAAGCTCAATTCAAGGCGTAATGAAAAGAGTGAAAGCCAAAGGAGCGACAATAATAATTTACGAACCAACGCTTGAAAACGGAAGTACATTTTTTGGAAGCAAAATAGTAAACGATATAGATGAGTTTAAACAACAAAGTCAAGCAATAATTGCAAATCGTTATGACGCTTGTCTTGATGATGTTGCAGAGAAAGTTTACACAAGAGATATTTTTAAAAGAGATTAAGATATGAAAGGTATAGTATTGGCAGGGGGGAGTGGTACAAGATTGTATCCAATTACAAAAGGCGTAAGTAAGCAGATGTT